>JAGQJP010000207.1 GCA_020430585.1 Myxococcales bacterium
CTGCATCGGGATCTTTGGCGGTGACGGCGCGACGATCGGACCGATCGCGCTGCGCGACGAGCCTGCGCCTGGGCTGGATCCATCGATCAGCCTGGCGGGCTTCTTTTCAGAGGGGCTCGCGCTCAGCCGCGACGGTAAAGTCGCCTTCCGCGCCTACCTGAAGGGCCCGGGAGTCACCGGAACGAACCAGACGGCGATCTATTTCGGCGCTAGCGGAACGCTCGCGCTCGTCGCCCGGCAAGGGCAATCCGTCGACAGTACGACGCTCGGCGCGCTCTCGCCGCCCTCGGTCAACGCCGACGGCCAGGTCGTCTTCGAGAGCGCCAACTCGGTCTGGCTCTGGAGCTCCGACAAGGGGCTCGCGCGGGTCGCCGCGGTCGGGGGCACACTGGATGGCGGCGGGACGATCACCCGGATCTGGGACCATCCGCAGCTCGGCGCGAACGGCCGGATCCTCATCGACGCCGAGATCGACGACACGCCGGCGCTGTTGCTCTGGGACGGGACGCTGAAGGTCGTGGTCAAGGTCGGCGATCCCGCGCCAGGCGTCGACGGGACGCCGTCGATCGCGTCGCTGCACGGCATCAACATGCTCAACGCCAAGGGGCAGGTCGTCTTCGGCGGATCCCTCGAGACCGACGACGTCGTGATCACGACCGAGAACCGCGACTGCCTCTGGATCACCGATCCGAGCGGAACGCCTCATCTCGTGCTGCGCACCGAGGGGACGCTGGCCCTCGGGCCTTTTGACGTGCGCCAAGTGACCGAGTGGAAGCTGAGCGAGGAGGACGGTGAGACCTACGGCTTCGGACCGCGAGAGAGCGGCTATCCGAGCTCCTTCAACGACAAGGGGGAGCTGGGCGTCGTCGTCAGGTTCCTCGACGGCCTCTTGGCCTACGTCGTGTCCCGCGTCGAGTGAGGGCGACATCCTCTGGCAGAGATCAGCTCGCTCCACCCTGGCCGGGGACACGGTCCCGATGGGGGGCGCTGGGGGCGACGATCGCCGATCCGGCGGACGCTGGCTCTCGAGGACAGCGCGAGCCGTCAGGGTTGTGGTGTGCACTCGAGGGCGACCACCAAATGGAAGAGCGACGCGTAGAGCACCGCCGTTCGTTGCAGAGGGTTCTCTTGCGGTGTCGCCACCGTCATCTGGTGCCGCCAATCGCCGTTGATGATCAGGCCGTCGTGCGTCTCGGTGCGCGCCTGCGGTGGGGTTCGCTCATCGCTTTGCCTTGGCCCGTTTGGACGGTCTCGACGCGGACGAGCGGTTGAAGTCCGCGGCTTGGCGAACGAGCGCCTTGAAGGCGGACTCGTCGACCGATTCCCCCTCGCGGATGTCGATCGCCCGGCGGACGTTTCCATCGAGGCTCGCGTTGAAGAGGCCCGTCGGGTCCTGCAACGACGCGCCTTTGGCGAAGGTGAGCTTTACCACCTGTTTGTAGGACTCGCCGGTACAGATGATGCCGTCCTGCGACCAGACCGGAGTGCCCCTCCACTTCCACTCTTCGACGACCTCGGGAATGGCTTGTTTGATCAGCCTGCGCATCCGGCTCAGGGTTTCCCCGCGCCAGTCCCCGAGCTCGTCGATTTTCTTCGAGATCAGCTCCGACGCCGACGGCTCTCGGCTCGCGTCCGACTCTTTCATCGTCCCCTCCTGGCGTCGATGATCGATCGGCCTGATCATACCGGATCTCTGCCGTTTCCCCTACCCTGAGTCGACGTCGGGGTTTGACTTGACGATCGGCGCGGCCTGGCGTAGCGTTTTAGGCGATGAAGCGGTCGGAACGGGAAGAAGCGTGGGAGCGGGCGCGCCGGGCGGCGATCGACCTGGGATCACTCTCGCGGCGCTGATCGCCGAGAAGCGAGCCCTCGACACGCCGAAGGACCGGCTCGCTCTCGCCGAGATCGAGGCGCTCTTTGCACTCGACGAGCCCGACTCCGAATAGGAGGGACGGGCGGAAGGAGACACGCGATGGACAACGAGCCAACACCGAAGCCAGGGACGCCAGCCGCTGAGCCGAACGGCGCGCCGCCGCAGGCCGCTGCGTCTCCCTATGTCGAGCGATTGGCACTCTGGCTGACGCTGGCCTACATCGACATCGCCTCGGCTGACGGAAACATCTGCGACCTCGAGACCGAGCACTGGAAGAAGGGACTGGCGGCGAACAACCTGCCCAACCTCGTCGAGCAACGCGGCCTCGACTACGTAATGGCGCTCTATCGCGACGGCGAGCTGCAGCCTCTCTCGGAGTCGTTCGCCGACCTGCCCTACGAGCCGCGAAAAATGCTGGTCGACGCGCTGACCTCGCTCGTGCTGGCCGACGGCTCCGCCGACATGCGCGAGATCGAGCGGGCGAGCGCGATCGCCGGCTGGCTCGGGATCAAGATCGGCCGCTGAGACGCTGGCTCAACGACGAGGGCCGTTAGATCGAGCCCGCCGAGCGTTGACGACACGCACAAACGGTCTGTGACCGGTGGAGGATCGCGCTATTCGATGAGGCTGAGCCAGCCGGTGTCGAAGTGCACGATCGCCAACGTGCGGCCGTTCGGCGAGAACCGCGCGACCAGGCCACCTCTGTCGACGCGGATCTCCGCTCTCTGGGTGCCCGGGCCGATCACGCTCAGCGAGTTGGAGAAGCGATTCGTGACCAGCAGCCGATCGCCGCTCGGTGAAAAGAGCGCGAAATAGGGCGTGCGCCCGACCTTGACATGCCGCGTCTGCCGACCCTCGAGGTCGAGCACGCTGATGTCGTCGCTCGTGCTGTTGGCGACGACGATCCGCTTGCCGTCCGGCGAGAACGAAAGCCCCTGGGGGCTCTTGCCCACGGGCACGAGCTTGACCAGCTTGGGGAAGAGATCGCTCGCCCGCAACGTCCCGCGCCGACTGCGGGTTTCCAACGAGATCAGCGCCAACGCGTTCGAGCCGTAACACGTCAGATAGATCCGCTGCATCTTCGGCGTGATCTCCGGGTGATAGGGGTGTTTGCAGACCGCGATCCGCCGCTGAGAGCGCAGGTCGAACGTCGACGCCAAGACGAGCGCCGCGTCGTTGTAACAGGCGACCGCGATGAAGCGGCCGTCCGCGGAGAGCTTGATCCCGTAGGGGTTGGCACAGGTTGCTACGCGCTGTTCGACCCTCAGCGTCTTCGTGTCGATCTTCACCAGTTGATTGGCGTGGGAGACGGTGGCATAGAGCGTTCGCCCATCCGGCGCGAGCGCCAGGCCAGAGAGCCCGCGGCCGATCAGCGCACGTCGCGCGATGTGGCGATGCCGAATCTCCAGCAACACGCCAGACGCTTGCAACGACACGAAGATCCCTCGTCCGTCGCGCTGCCACGCCAAATCGACCGGTTGAGCTCCGAGCTTGAGCTTGCTCTCGACGACGAGCGAGCGTCGCGGCACCGCAGTTGCGAGCGCAGAACCGAGCAGCAACCCAACGACCACGATGTATTTCACAGCCGACCCCTCCCGTTCGAGTCACGGGTAGACAGACGTGTGGAGGTCGATTCCGATCTGCGAGAACCGCTGAGGGCGAGCGCGTCGAACAACTCGAAATCGAGACGAGCGTGTGTATACTAGTGGCGTACAACCCTCGGAAGAAGGACATCGCTTGACCCAGATGCTTCGTTTTTCGCTGCTCGCCCTCTCTGTGGCGATCATCATGGGCTGCGGCGGGAGAACCATCGTTCCCGCGCGCATCCGCACCGCGCGCAGCATACCCGCGCCGCCGCGGGTGCCGATGAAGCGCACCGTCGATCGCCCGATCTGCCCGGCCGAAGCCGACGCCCCCCCTACCCTGCCCAATGTGCAGGAAAAGCATCTGCGCCTGCGGTACTGGCTCGAACGGTTGGGCAAGGAGCACAAGCTGGACGAGCCGCTGTTGACGCCGGCCCAGGTGCGCGATCTCAACGCCGGGATCTCGATTGCCCGCAAGGGCTATCATCCGCAGCTCGACCTGTTGGCGCCAATCGATGCGAAGGAGTACGCGGCGAACGTCAAGGCGCGCACGAATTGGGCGCTGACCAAGCTAGCCACGGGTGAATACGTCTCTCGAATGGGCGGCGCGCTGTCGGCGTCCCAGCTGGCGGACCTGCGACGCTCGGTATCGCTCGACTCGCTCCAGCCGACGCTCCACGTCGCCCTGGGTCACGTCGCGCTGCGCTGCTTCCCGCTGGTGGCGTCGATTCACAGCAAGAGCCCCGAGACCCGCACCGTAAACACCCGCTACGATCGCAACGCCTGCTCGACGGCGCACAGCCAAGAGGTCGTGCAGGTGATCGCGCGCTGGCCCAACGGAATGCGGCTGGCGCGCACGCGCTACGCCTTTGGTTGGATCGCCAAGGACGCGCCGCTCTCTCCACCGATCCCACTTGAGAATCGAAACGCGCTGGTCCGCCTGCCGCGGCTGCAATTGGTGGGAACCGACTCGGTCGAGCTCGAAGACGGCCAGCGCATCCAGCTCCGAGAGGGCATCCTCTTGCCGCCCGCCGGCGCCCGACGCGGCGAACGGCGTGTGCTCGTCGCCACCAAGGCCGGGCTGCGTCGCAGCAAGCCGCTGGAGGGAAGCCTGATCCGTCCGACGGCGCGGATCCTCACGCGGCGAAGCCTGCTCACCGAGGCGTGGCGCTATCTGAACACGCCGTATGGGCTAGGCGGCGTCGGCAACGGTCGCGACTGCTCGAGGTTCCTGCTCGACCTCTTCGAGTCGTTCAACATCAAGTTGCCCCGTTTCAGTGGCTGGCAGGCGCTGGCGGGCTCGTTTTCGATCGACGTGACGAAGGCGACTGAGGGCGAGCGTTCGATGCTGATCGAGTCCGCCGCGAAGCGAGGGATCGTGCTCTTGCATTTTCCCGGACACATCATGATGTACCTGGGTCGCGACGACGCGGGCAAGCCGATGGCGCTCCACGCCTTCGGCGAGTACCTCAAACCCTGCGCAAAGACGGCGACGACGGGCAAACCGACGCGCGCCGAGACGCTGATGCGCGTCAAGAAGGTGACCGTGTCGGATCTCGAGCTCGGACGAGGCACCTCGCGTAAAGCGTTCATCGAGCGGATCACCCGGATCACGGTGATCGGCAAGACGGCGGGCCGGGCCCTCGCAGGCGTCGCCGAATTGCGACCGCCCGCTCCGATCGTCGTCCCCAAGCGCCGCTGCCGCGACAGCTACCACGACGCGATCTGGGTCTCGCCCGAGCGACCGTACAGGACGGCGCCGATGCGCGTCATCGCCTCGTCGAGCGACGACCCGGGCCCGGTCGAAATGGTGCTGGTCGACCCCGACGGTAAGCGCCACACGCCGCGGCTCGTGCGTCTCGGCGGGCCGCCCTACGGCCTGGTCGCTCGCGTCGACAAACCCAAGCCCGGCCGCTGGCGCGCCATCGTCGGCGACGGCAAGCGGATCGTCGCC
>JAGQJP010000208.1 GCA_020430585.1 Myxococcales bacterium
CGATCAGCACCTGCCTGGCGCAGCACGGAGATCCCTTCGACAGCGACGGCTTGACCTGCTGCCTCGCCGCGGCGCTGAAGGTCAGCCCGAACTGCAGCACCTGCTTCCGAGAGCTGGCGATCTGCACCCGCGACAACTGTCAGAACGAGTGCGAGCTCGGCTCGGACGAGACCTGCCGCAATTGCGCCGACGAGAAGGGCTGCACGGCGACGTTCGAGCTCTGCGCGGGCACGACGAGTGGCGGCGAGGACACGCTGACACCCGACGCCACCTCGGATCTCGTCACGGGCGACGCGCTCGACGACGCGCTCACGGACGCGCCGACAGCGGACCTCGAGGATGACAGCGCCGCAGACGATCTCTCGACCTCGGACACCGCAACCCTCGACAGCGAGCCGGGGGATGGCCTGCAAGCGGACGTCCTCGCCGATCTCGCAGCCGATCTCGAGGACGACGGCGCGCTCGGGCAAGACGCCGACGGCGGCGACGACGCGGACCTCTGACTCATCTGGAACTCGCCGGTTGTGGAAGCACCGACAGACAGCCGAACACGGCGCAACGTCGGCCGTGCTCGCGCCAACACTCGCGGTGGTGAATCGTGCCGCAGACAGCGCACGCAAAGAGCCTGTCGCCCGTAACGAGGGGATCGCGGCAGTATGGACAGGTCTGCCCGGCGGTCAGCTGCTTGTCGACGCCGCCGCGCTCGAGCCGATCGACGATGCGCGAGGCGCCAGCGATCAGCGGATAGACCGTCTCGGCGCGGAGCACGGGAATGTTGCCGGCAAATCGCACCGCAGCCCCGTCATCGTAACGCAGCGCGCGTACGTGGCTCGCGCGCATCAGCTCTCCCACGTGAGCGCGCCCTCCGAGACGCTCGCTGTAGAGCTCCCGAGCGGTAGCGCTGCCCTCGCGATCGATCCGATCGCCATCGCCGGAGAGGACAAAGGCGAAGTCGTGCTCGAGGGGCTGATCCACCGCCAGCTCGAAGCGGTAGCCCGTCGATTCGGGCACGAAACGAATCGTCATCGGGCGCCCGCCGAAGGTCAGCGATGCCGCGACCTCGCCTTTCTCGCTCGCCCAGGTACCCGAGAAGCGCTCTTCCAGTGTGCGCCGCACCTCGCGGTGAAGCTCGTCGTTGGAGCTCTCGATGATCCCGTCGGTGATCCGACGCCGACGTCGTCGCAACCCGAGCATCACCACCCAGCCGACGAGCAGCCCTGCGGTACCGATGATGGAGAGCGGGTTCTGGAACAGCTCGGGCATCCCCAACACCACGACGATCAATGTCGGTAGCGACAAGGCGAGGAAGAGCACCCAAAACCCGATTTTCGTTCCGGTCGTCGGCTCACCGAAGTCATCCATCGTTGCTCCTGGTCATGTCTCTGAGTAGTATACGTAAACTTCACCCGCGATGGCAGATCGAAGCTCGACGTCGTCGCCGACCCCCCACTTCGGCGGTCGCCAGCGAGGCGAGCCGAGGCGTACGATGCAGCGCCAGAGCCGTGCGGGGAAGAATGGGTGGCGGGCCACCGTTGTATCCAGAACGCGTCCTCTCTTTCCCGACGGAGGGTCGAAGGTGAATAGCGCGCTTCCATGGATGTACGTCTGCGCCGCTTTGGGGCTCGTGCTTCTCGCCATCGTTCTGCTCGTCGCGCGGCGCGACCGGCGAGGGAGCTGGATCAAGGCCCGCTTGCGACGTCTTCGCCCGGTGATCGTCGATTCGACCGTCAAGGGACGTCAGGGCTTCTTTCGGCTCGACGGTCGCTACCTCGGGCGCCGAGTATCGATTCAGATTCAGCTCACCCGCGATTCGTCGGACGTCTTCCAGTTCATCTATCTCGACGTGCCGCGCCAGTTCCATCTGCTCGTCGAGCCGAAGGGCCCCGATTCGTCGAGGGTGATCGAGGTTTTCGACGCGTCGACGGTGTTCCGCACGGGGATCGCCGAGCTCGATCAGCGCTTCACCATCGCCTCGCGACGTCGCGAAGATTGTCTCGACGCGCTCGGGCGCCCGGGGATGAGCGCCCTGCTCCAGGAGCTGTTCCGCGATCGCTATCAAACGCTGCGTCTAGAGAACGGCCGCCTCGAAGCCAAGCTCTGGTTCGTCGCGCTCGACACGCTCACCGATCCGACGGCGATCGAACGCCGCGTTCAGCGGCTCTACCAGCTCTGTGAGCTGCTCGTCCAGGTCCGGGTCCGAGAGGTCGACCACGAGCGTCTGCGCGACGTGACCTGCCCCTACTGCCGCGACGGAATACTCAACGAGCCGACGATCGTCGCCTGCTCGCGATGCCAGACGCCACACCACGCCGAGTGTTGGAAGGAGGCTGGCGGTTGCGCCGTGTTCGGCTGCCCCGGCGGCGACGAGCTGCGGCTCGAACCGACCCAGCGCCCCTCGGTGCGGAGGCCAGGCGACATCGTTTGACGCAAACCGGAACGAATCGTTTGAACCTCGAGTCCATTTCAGCTACCATCAAAAGTGGCGCTCGGCACCTACAAGTCAATGTCAAAGATGGAGGCATCAATGTCGAATCATCGAATCGGAGCCCTACGGCTCGCGCTCTGTTTTTCAGCCGTCCTGCTATTTGTCGCATGCGGCGGCAAGAGCTCGACTGGGAGCAACGACAGCGTCGTGACCGCGGACACCGTCGTTACAGCCGACACGGACGATGGCTACGTTTCGACGGACACGAACGTGACCGAAGACACGAACGTCGAACAGGACACGACGACAGAGGACGCATCCGTCGACTCGAACGACAAAGACGCGAGCCAGGAGACCCAGTGCCAAGCCGGTGAGGTGCGCTGCGTCGATGGTCAGCAACAGAGTTGCGAGAACGGCTTGTGGGGTGCGAGCGTCGAGTGTGAGAACACGGTCTGCGACAACGGCACCGGAATCCAGGCGGGATTCTGCGACTCGGTTGCCGGCTGTTCCATCGGCCTCTGCGAAGCCTGCCCGAACAACCTGATGGCCGATCCCGACACGAAGACATGCCTCACCAGCTGCAACGACGGCTCGGTGGACGACAACAGCCGCTGCGCCCCCGGTTACGTCTGCACCGCGGGCAGCTGCGTCGCGGCCAAGAAAGGCGCCGGCGATCCCTGCACCGACGGCACCGACTGCGAGAGCGGGAATTGCGTGGCGACGGTCGATAGCAACGGCGACTTGACGACGGACAAGGTCTGCTGCTCGTCGGCGTGCACCGACAACTGTTCCTATTGCGGTAGCGATGGCCAATGTGCCGAGTTGGGCGACGGAAAGAGCGACGCCCGCTGTAACGACAGCACGGCGTGCGGGGACACCGGGAAATGTTTCAACGGTGGGTGCGAGAAACAGCCGACCACGGTCGAGTGCAAAGCCGCCGAGTGCACGGGCAACATGCAGTATCCGGCGGCGAACTGCGACGGCTTCGGAAACTGCCCGGCCGTCACCGGCGAAGACTGTGGAACGGGGAGCTGTGTCGGAGACACGTGTGGCTTCGGCGACTGTACGGCCCACGACGGGTGCGACGCGACGCAGTTCTGCGGCGACAAGACCGGCACGACGGCGACGGGGATCTGTACCCTGAAACTGGCCCTCGGCGTGGACTGCAAGCTGCCGAGCTACGTCAGCGACTTCGACGATGCGGCGTGTAAATCCGGCCGCTGTATCAAATCGTACGGCGACAACGAACCGGGGATCTGCGCCAAGCCGAAGCAATGTAACTGGAAGGGCGAATTGACGGACGTCGGCTCGATCCGCTGTTTCACGTTCCAGAAAACACTCCTCTTCGCGACGTGTACCGACCAGCAAGACGGAGCGGTCTGGGTCGACGGTGACGCCTGCACGACCAAGAGCTGCAACAACGATACGGGAATCATCAAGGCCAGCTGCTCCGCCGACAAAGGCTGCAACGACACCTGTACCTCCTGCCTGGGATACAAGGTCGACACGACCCAAGATCCCGTCGTGTGTTTCGAAAAATGCGAGACCGACGCCCAGTGCAATGATTCGCACTACTGCAAAGCGGGCAAGTGTGTCAGACGCACCAAACCAGGTGACAAGTGCGAGTCGTCGACTGAGTGCTTGACGGGCTCGACCTGTTTCCCCGGCGAAGATGGAACACCGATCTGTTGTACCGCGAAATGCAAGCCCACCGGTTGCTTGTTCTGCGCCAGTGACGGAGCGAGCTGCAAGCCGTTCGAAGACAACAAGCCGCACTCGTTCACGGACACGAACTTCGGCGTGTGTGAGGGCGGGACGCCCTGTCCTCGTGCGTGCCAGAAAGGGGACTGCGGCTATCTCAAAGATCCGAGGGACTTGAACGACAACTGCGACGACGAGTGCCAGGATGACACGACACTGACGCTCTTCGGTTGCGATGGAAAGGGTGAGAAGTGCGTGGCCGTTGACAAGTTGGAGTGCAAGAGCGGTCAATGCAAGAAGCTCGACCCCGGGAGCGACATCTGCCTCGAGTGTACCAAGAGCACCGACTGCAGCACGGGTTCCTACTGCTCCAAGAACGGCACGTGTCAGCCGCAGAAAGACGACCTGCAACGCTGCGACAGGCAAACCTTCGACAAACAGGAGAATCCAAACGTCGTCTGTAAGAATGTCTGCAAGAAGGACAACCTGGTGATCAAGGACGCCAACGGCGCCACGGTCAACACGGGTGGCCTCTCGTATTGCTCACCAAAAGACGACTCCTGCGTCGACGGTGTCGACACGAACACGGCCATCTCGCGCGCGTCGATGTACGTGATGTGTGACGGAGAACCGACGGAAGCCGGCGTCAAGATGTACATCTGCTACCAGGGCACGTGGGCGTTGTTCACCAAAGAGCTCGGCAGCAAATTCGACCAGTTCTGTCCGACCAACGACAGCACCGGGAAGTATCCGGGCTGCGGCACCGTGCCGAATCGGATTGACGTGACGCAGGGTTGGGTCCCGATCGTTTGTCGAAACGGTGTCTACAACGCCGACACCGCCAATAGCGGCGGATGTAAGCACGGCAAGCAGTTCGACAACTGCCGACTCTGCGAAGAGCCCTACTACCACCGTCTGGACAACGCGAAGTGCGACACCGAGTGCCGTGAGCCGCTCCTGGTGACGAAGGGCTTCTCCTACTACGATGACCGCTGCCAACCCGATGGCAAGTACTACTGCTGCGACACGTCGCTCGACAAGTTCTGTACCGACGACGGTCAGTGCTCGACCAAGCTCAGCGCGGATGTGGACTGCAGCCGAAACAACAACTGCTCGGCGGACTATTGCGCCAAGGCGAAGACGTGGACCAACCCGGATGGCAGCACGACGCAGGTTACGGGAATCAGCAAGTGCGGTTGTACCGCTGATGCGGAATGCCCGAACAGCGGCGTCTGCTGTTTCCCGAACAAGCGAAGCTACTGCATCCCGAACGGGGCGAAGTGCCCGAAACTTCTGTAGACCTTTCCCTCGCCCCGCGTCAGCTCAAACCCTAGCCAGACACCGACCGTGACCCCGACTGGCGCTCCGTCAGGAGACTCCCCGTGGGTCGGGCGACGCAGCCGCCTCGCGCTCGGACGCCGAGTCCAGATCGAGGCCGCGCAGCACGTCGACGTCGGATTTGATCTTGTCGTAGATGTGGGGGAACGCCTCCGTGGCGCCGTAGCGCTGGCGCACCTCGTCGTAGAGCGTCAGATCGAAGGTCTTGGCGAACTCGTCACGGGTCATGAAGGTGTCGGCGTCGAGGAAGGGAAAGCCGCGCACCGAGCGCATGAACTGCTCCCAACGGCGCATCGCCCGGGTCATGTCGAAGGGGCGGCCCTCGCGCACGGCGCGGGGGATCCCGTAGAGGCCGAGGTCGGCGTACATCGCAAAATTGGTCCCCGGGACGATCTCGCTCGCCGCGGGCTGCGGCAGCTGGCCGCCGTGGGGACCGCGGTCGTACAGGCGCGAGGGATAGATCAAGAGCGGGTAGGTGTCGAAGAGCTCTTCGGCGAGATCGATCGCTTGCCCCATCGCGTTGAGCGGGATGATGTTGTCCTGAAAGACCTGCTGCATCACCGTCATCTCGCGAATCGCGGGCGTGGTGGCGAACTTGATGAAGGAGATCCGCGGCGGCATCATCCAACCCAAGAGCCAGCGAAAGAGCGGGTGGTTGCCGTAGGGGATGATCGTCTCGACGGCCCAGAAGAGGCTGCGGTTGTGCCGCAACAGATAGTCGGTGAGCGGCCAAATCTCTTCGCGCGGGCCACCGTCGAGGAGCGTGGCGAGGTATTTGTGGAGCCAGGGCTTGTACCAGCGGCCAAAGTGGTTGAGCCGCTCGCGGTCCCGGTCGCTCTCGAGGTCGGTGAACTCGGCCGTGAAGACGCTCGCCCGCTCTTTCGAGAAGACCGTCGCTTCGACGAAGTGAGGCGCATCGTCAGCGGTAGCGAGCTCGTAGATCCGCGCCAGATACGCCTCGCGATCGTCGAACGGCTCGAATCGCATCCGCACGTAGGGCTTGACGGGCACG
>JAGQJP010000209.1 GCA_020430585.1 Myxococcales bacterium
ACGCTGGCACGAATCTTGGTATGTTGAGCATCGTTTGTACGGATCACGCTCGACCGGAGGAGAACCGATGAAATGTCCGATCCTGTTCGCCCTCGCGATTCTCGTCGTCACGACACCAGCCCTCGGCGCCCCAGCGCCGCGAATCTTCTTTTGCGGCAGCTCCTACGCACCGAAGACGACGACCTACGTCTCGTGCTACTCCTCGCGCGTCGACTCCCTCGAACCGCTGCGCGGGATGCAACGTCTACGGCAGCTCCGGCTGACGAACGTGCGCGTCAGCGATTTGCGGCCGATCGCCGGGCTCAAGACGCTGCGCGAGCTCTGGCTGAAGAGCACCGCGGTGACGGATCTCTCGCCGCTCGAGGGTCTCGTCGAGCTCGAGTCGCTGGCGATCGAGCGCTCGAAGGTACAGGACGTCAGCGTCCTTCGTAAATTTGCCAAGCTCAAGAAGCTCTGGCTCTACCAGAGCGGGAAAATCACTGACGTGAGCGCGATCAAGAACCTCCGGGAGCTCCAACTGCTCTCGCTGACCGGGACGGGAGTGCGTTCGTTGGCTCCTGTCACGGCGTTGACGAAACTGGAAACCCTCTATCTCAACGACACCGCGGTGCGCGACTTCGCCCCGGTGCGTGCCCTCGTCCGCCTCAAATACCTGATCCTTCCAGACGTGCGTCAGGCCTCGCTGACGCCGCTGCTCGCGCTGCCGATCCTGCAACGTCTCACGGTCGATCGGATCGGGCGCCAACAGGTCGACTTCGTCCATCAGCGACTGAAGAAGACGGCGCTCTACACGCGGTTCTGTGGCCGCGACTACCTGATCGCCAAGACGACACGGGTCTACTGCTACGGCCGAGAGCTGCGCTCTCTCGAGGGAATCGAGTCGCTCACGAGCCTACGACAATTGACGATCAGTTACGCCTTGATCGCCGATTTCCGACCCCTCGCCGCACTCCCCGCGCTCGAGGAGCTCAACCTCAAGTACACGAAGATCCCCACGCTCGCAACCCTGGCTTCGGTTCGCAACCTGCGCAGCGTCGACGCCCAGGGAACCAGGATCACGAACCTCGACGGGATTCGAGAGCTACCGCTGCTGCGCTCCTTGGCCCTGCCGAACTCGTTCAGCGCGATGGAGCAAGTGCTGGCGCTGGCAAAGAAGCGCCCAGCGCTTCGAATTCGCCTCTCGATCTGCGGAAAGACGGGGATCAAGACGGACGAGACCGACCTGCAGTGCGACGAGCTCGACGCGCGGCAGCTGATGATTCTCTCGCTCTTCCACGATCTCGAGCGTCTGCGCCTCGGACCGAGCGCCGCCTCGGCGCTGAAGCGGATTCCCAGGCTGCCAGCGCTCAGACACATCTCGCTGATCCACAGCCACGACGCCCCCCTCGAGGGGCTCGATCAGCTGCCAGCGCTGGCGGAGATCGACTTGCGCTTCAGCGATCGGAGCTCGATCGCAAAGCTCGCGACGCACACGACGCTCACGCGCGTCTATCTCCGCGGCTCGAAGGTCGCGGACATCTCACCCCTGGCGTCGCTGCGCGGTCTGGTCGAGCTGGACATCTCGCAGACCCCCGTGGTCGATCTCGCACCGCTCGCCAAGCTCTCGAAGCTGGAAACGCTGCTCCTCGCACAGACGGGCGTGAGCGACATCGCGCCGCTCCGCGGCCTGCGCGGGCTGACCTGGCTCGACCTCGGCGGGACGAAGGTGACCGACGTGCGGCCCGTCAGCGGACTACGCAAGCTGCGAGAGCTCTCGCTGCGGAATACGAAGGTGACCAACCTCGACCCGATCGCCAGGCTCGGCGCCCTCCAAGTGCTCGACATCCGCGGCTCATCCGTTCGTTCGCTCAAACCCCTCGCCAACCTGCGCTCGCTGAAAAAGCTCTGGATCAGCAAGAGATCGATCGAGAAGGCCGAGCTCGATGCGCTGCGCAAAAAGCAGCCGAAGCTGACGATCAACGCCGAGTGAGCCCTCGGCTCGCGGCGAACCCTTCGAGAATTCCCGACAACGTTGGCTCTCCGGAATCTTGGTAGCGGTAGAAGACGCGCTGGTGGGGCTTCTCGATCGCGATCGTCCGGGCGAGATCGATCGGCGTGCCGATCAGCACGAGGTCGCAATCGGCCGCCGCGATCGACTGCTCCAGCTCGCGCAGCTGCGTCTCGCCATATCCCAGCGCTGGCAGCGCGAGACCCAACGTCGGATAGCGCTCGAAGGCCCGACGAATCGAGCCCACCGCCGCGGGGCGCGGGTCGACGATCTCTTTCGCACCGAGCCGACGGGCGAGGACCTCCGCTGCGCCGAAAGCCATCTCGCCGTGCGTCAACGTCGGCCCGTCCTCGATACAGAGCACGCGCTTGCCGCGCACCGCATCGGGGTTCGGCGTCGAGAGCTCGGACGCCGCCGAGACGATGCGCGCCCCCGGATTCATCCGACCCAAGGTCTCGCGCAACGTCGCGACGCTCGCGGGCGTGGCGCTGTCGACCTTGTTGACGATCAGCACGTCGGCGCGACGCACGTTGGTCTCTCCTGGGTGGTAGCGCTGCTCGTGGCCGACGCGATGGGGATCGCAGACGACGATCTCGAGGTCTGGTCGGTAAAAGGGCCAGTCGTTATTGCCGCCGTCCCAGAGGATCAGCTCGGACTCCGCTTCCGCCTGCTCGAGGATCGCGCCGTAATCGACCCCCGCGAAGATCGGAATCCCGAGGGCGAGGTACGGTTCGTACTCTTCCCGCTCCTCGATCGTGCAGTCGTGGAGGTCGAGATCGCGGAGCTCGCCGAAGCGCTGGACCCGCTGCGCGACGAGATCTCCGTACGGCATCGGGTGGCGGATTGCGGCGACCCGAATCCCGCGATCCCGCAGCCACTGTGCGATGTAGCGCGAGGTCTGACTCTTTCCCGAGCCCGTCCGCACGGCGCAGACCGAGACCACGGGGTGCCGCGAAGCGATCATCGTCGTCGTCGGGCCGAGGAGCCAGAAATCGGCGCCCGCGGCCATCGCCCGGCTCGCGATCTGCATCACGTGCTCGTGGGTCACGTCCGAATAGGCGAAGACGACGCGATCGACGGCGAGCTCGGCGACGAGTGCTTCCAAGCGCGCCTCATCCTCGATCGGAATCCCATGGGGGTAGTGCTCGCCGGCGAGCTGAGCCGGATAGCGCCGTCCGTCGATCCCGGGGATCTGAGTCGCGGTGAAGGCGACGACCTTCGAGCGCGGGTCGTCGCGAAAGCGAACGTTGAAGTTGTGAAAATCGCGGCCGGCCGCCCCGCAGATCAGCACGTGTTGCTGCGCCTTCGTCGTCATCTTCTGCCTCCAATCGTCGACGGTCGTCGAGGTTCGTCGATTCGGTGCTCTCGCCCCACAATACAGCACACGATGCGGTTCAGGGCAAGCGCGAAGGGAGTGTAAACACACGAAAAGAAAGGCGCGGGCGACGCAGCGCGTCATTTTTTCGCGACGTCGCGAAGATTTTTCTTGCGGTCCGCGAACGAGTCCCGTAAGGTAGAAGCGGACGAAAGAGTGTCTGAATCACTACGCAAACGGTTTTTTGACGTACAAAGCATGAAAAAAGGGTCGACCAGCCGTACCAAATCGAACGCTGGCGCGAGTGCGCGCGTGCTGTGCGCGCCCCTGTCCGGGGAACTCTCCCTCGTACTAGGCCTAGTACTACTCATTAGCCGCACTGCGGGTGACGGAGGCTGACCGAGACCAACACGGACAGCGTCTTAGGAAGACCCGCAGGAGCACACCCTGCGGGTTTTTTGTTTTTGGGGCCCGACAAACACTCTGCTGGAGGAAGCCGATGTTTGATTTCAGATTGCCGGACTTGGGGAAAGGCCTCACCGAAGCCGCGATTATTCAGTGGCACGTGAAGAACGGACAGAGCGTCGACGAGAACGACCTGCTCGTCGAGGTCGAGACGGACAAAGCCACGGTCGCGATCCCCTCCCCCACGCACGGCACGGTGGTCTCGACCCACGGGACGACCGGCCAATCGGTGCGCGTGGGCGACGTGCTGGTGACGATCGACGACGGCAACAAGGTCGAGATCACGACCAACGTCTCGACCTGCGAGTCGACGGGCCATGCGATCTCGGCAGCGTCGAGAGCCGAGGTCTGCCGAGAGCGGGCGACCCATCCGGCTCACGCGCGGGTGCTCGCGGCGCCAGCGACCCGCTTTCTGGCCCGTCAGCTCGGGGTCGAGCTGCATCTGGTGCACCCCAGTGGCCCCGATGGGATCGTGACCAAAGAAGATGTGCGACGCTATGCGGAACGTCACGCGTGATCGACGCCGCGGTCGCCTTTGTTCCATGCGGAAGTGAGGACGAATGAAGCTGAAGGGAGCGGAGATTATCTGGGAGTGCCTGTTGCGCGAGGGCGTGAACGTCGTCTGGGGATACCCCGGCGGCGCGATCCTGCCGGCTTACGATGCGCTGACGAAATACCCGCAGATCCACCACGTGCTGGTACGGCACGAGCAAGGGGCGACGCACATGGCCGACGGCTATGCGCGCGCGACAGGGCGCGTCGGAGTCGCCGTCGCCACGAGCGGCCCGGGCGCAACCAACCTGGTGACGGGCATCGCCACGGCGATGATGGACTCGTCACCGATGGTCTGCATCACGGGCCAGGTTCCAACGGCGTCGATCGGCACCGACGCCTTTCAGGAGACCGACGTTACGGGCGTCACGTTGCCGATCACCAAGCACAACTATCTCGTCACTGACGTCGAGGAGTTGGCCTACACGATCCGCGAGGCGTTTCACATCGCCAGAACCGGTCGACCCGGGCCGGTCTTGGTCGACATTCCAAAGGACGTGCAGAACGCATACTGCGAGTTCGTCTACCCCGAGGCGGAGATCGTGCTGCCCGGCTACCGACCGGCGAAGGGCGCGTCCGAGCTCGAGCTGAAGCGCGCGCTCTCGCTGATCGAGGCGTCGAAGCGGCCGCTGATCCTGGCGGGCCACGGCATCGTGATGTCCGGCGCGAACCGCGAGCTGCAAGAGTTGGCCGAGAAAGCGCACATTCCGATCGCCTTGACGCTGCTCGGCAAGGGCGCGATCCCCGAGGCGCATCCGCTCTGCCTCGGGATGATGGGGATGCACGGCGAGGCGACCTGCAACCACGCGATTCAGGACGCTGACTTGCTGATCGCCCTCGGGATGCGCTTCGACGACCGGGTGACGGGCAATCTGGCGACTTACGCGCGCAAGTCCCACAAGATCCACGTCGACATCGATCCCTCGGAGATCAACAAGAACGTCGAGGTCGATATCGGCATCGTCGGCGATCTGCGCACGGTTCTGGCGCAGCTCAACCCGCTGGTCCGACGCGAGCGTCACGACGAGTGGTTCGAGACGATCCGCAGTTGGCAGGACGACGCGCGTGTGCGGGACATCGTGCACCAGGAGTCCGACGGCAAGCTGCTCGCGGCCCACGTGATCCACGATCTCTGGCGCTACACCAATGGCGACGCGATCACCGTCACCGACGTCGGACAGCATCAGATGTGGGAGGCCCAATACTATCCCCACACGCGACCGCACACGCTGATCACCTCGGGCGGGCTGGGAACGATGGGCTTTGGTTTCCCAGCGGCGGTCGGCGCGAAGATGGGCCGACCTGAGGAGAATGTCTGGGCGATCGTCGGCGACGGTGGCTTCCAGATGACGATGGTCGAGCTGGCGACGGCGGTACAAGAGAAGGTGCACGTCAACATCGCGATCATCAACAACCACTACCTCGGGATGGTGCGTCAGTGGCAAGAGTTCTTCTACGAAGAGCGCTACAACCAGACGCCGATGTTCAGCCCGGACTTCATCAAGCTCGCCGAAGCGTACGGAGTACCGTCGCTGCGGGTCGAGCGGCGCGATCAGATCGAGGGCGCCGTACGCGAGGCCGAGGCGCACCGCGGCGGGCCGTTCTTGGTCGAGTTCGTCGTCGAGAAGCACGACATCGTCTACCCGATGGTGCCGGCAGGCGCTGATTTGCACGCGATGATCCGGCGGCCAGGTCCGACGGTTACGCCAGATATGGTCTAGAGCTCACGACGGCGGCGCGTCGACGGGGCGCAGCGCCGATTGAACGGATTGAGGCGGACAGACGTTCGCGAGATGAACCAAAAGGGACAGGGGATCGATATCATGAAACGAACGCATACCTTGACGGCACTTGTCGAGAACAAACCAGGCGTGCTCAACCGCGTCGTCAGCCTCTTTCGACGGCGCGGGTTCAACATCGACAGCCTGACGGTAGGGCGCACGCACACGCCAGAGATCTCGCGGATGACGATCGTCATGGAGGGCGACGATCTCGAAGCGCAGAAGGTCGAGAAGAACCTCTACAAGCTGGTCAACGTGATCCACGTCGAGCAGCTGACCGAGAAGCAGACCGTGATGCGCGATCTGGCGCTGATCAAGGTCAGCGTCGACGGCGCGCGACGCCACGAAGTGACGCAGCTCTGCGACATCTTCCGAGCGAAGATCGTCGACGTCTCGCCCGACTCGCTGATCGTCGAGATCACGGGAACCGAGGACAAGATCGAGAGCTTCACCGAGATGCTCCGGCCGATCGGCATCGTCGAGATGGTTCGCGCCGGCGTGATCGCGATGGGCCGCGGCGGCGAGGTGCTGACCGCCAACGGCTACCAGGCGCGACTACAATCCCTCGCTTCGGCCGGCAAGAATCTCAAGTCGGTCGTCTGACCGACAGCAGCAAACCCCATGAACGATTGAGGAAACCACGATGGCAAAGCTGTATTACGACGCGGATGCGGATCTCTCTCTCCTTTCCGGAAAAACGGTGGCGGTGATCGGCTACGGAAGCCAGGGACACGCGCACGCGCTGAACCTGCGCGATTCGGGGGTCGACGTCGTCGTCGGGCTCTATCCGGGGTCGCCCTCTTGGTCCAAAGCCGAGTCCGATGGTCTGACGGTGCTGCCGGTCGCCGAGGCGGCCAAGCGCGGCGACGTCGTGATGATGCTGATCCCCGATACGCGTCAGGAGCAGGTCTACAACGAGGCGGTGGCGCCGAACCTCGAGCCGGGGAACACGCTGATGTTCGCCCACGGCTTCAACATTCGCTACGCCTGCATCACCCCGCCCGAGCTCGTCGACGTCAGCATGGTCGCCCCCAAGGCGCCAGGCCACCGCGTCCGCGAGGTCTACCTCGAGAACAGCGGTACGCCCGCCCTCGTCGCCGTGCATCAAGACGCAAGCGGAAACGCCAAAGCGCAGGCGCTGGCCTACGCCAAAGGTCTCGGCTGCACGCGGGCGGGGGCGATCGAGACGACCTTCGAAGAGGAGACCGAGACCGACCTCTTCGGCGAGCAAGTCGTCCTCTGCGGCGGCGTATCAGCGCTGGTCAAGGGCGCCTTCGAAACCCTCGTCGAGGCGGGGTACCAGCCGGAGATCGCCTACTTCGAATGTCTCCACGAGCTGAAGCTGATCGTCGATCTGTTTTACCAAGGCGGGATCTCGTACATGTGGTATTCGGTCTCGGACACCGCCGAGCATGGCGGCTATCAGGGCGGTGACCGCGTGATCACCGACGAGACGCGGGAAGAGATGAAGCGCATCCTCGCGGCGATTCGCGACGGGCGTTACGCCAAGGGCTGGATCGACGAGAACAAAGCGGGCCGCCCCGAGTTCGAGAAGCGTCGCGCCGCCGAGCGAGAGCACCCGATCGAGCAGGTCGGCCGTCGACTACGGCGGATGATGCCGTTCCTGAACGCCAAGGAGATCGAGTAGTTTTTCACCGAGTGATAGGAGCAAACGAGATGTCCGCCGAACCCTCTGACGTATCGGGCGTACACGACGACGCCGCCGAAGCCAACCGAGTCCGAATCTTCGACACCACGCTGCGCGACGGTGAGCAATCGCCGGGGGCAAGCCTCTCGAGCGCCGAGAAGCTCGAGATCGCGCGCCAACTCGCGCGCCTCGGCGTCGACATCATCGAGGCGGGCTTTCCCGCCGCCAGCCCCGACGATCTGCTGGCGGTGCAACGCATCGCCGAAGAGATCGGCAGCGATGACGGTCCCGTGATCTGTGGTCTGGCCCGCGCGAACGAAGAGGACATCCGCGCCGCCTGGGAAGCGGTGCAACCCGCCGCGAAGCCGCGGATCCACACATTCCTGGCGACCTCGAACTTGCACATGGAGCGCAAACTGCGGATGAGCCGGAGCGAGGTCAAGACGCGAATCGGCGAGATGGTCGCCTTCGCAGCCGGCTTCTGCGCCGACATCGAGTTCAGCCCCGAGGATGGCTGTCGCTCGGATCCCGACTTCCTGGTCGAGGTGCTGACGATCGCGATCGAGGCCGGGGCGACGACGCTGAACATCCCCGATACCGTCGGCTACACCACACCTGACGAGTACTTCGCGCTGATGCGCAAGTTGATCAACGAAACGCCCGGGGCGGAGCGCGTGATCTGGTCCGCCCACTGCCACGACGACCTCGGACTGGCCACGGCGAACACGCTCTCGGCGATCCGCGCAGGCGCGCGGCAGGCCGAGGTGACGATCAACGGGATCGGCGAGCGCGCGGGGAACACGGCGTTGGAGGAGATCGTGATGGCCCTCCACACGCGCCCACGCTTTTACGATCTGCACACGACGATCGACACGCAGCAACTGCTGCGGACGAGCCGGATGGTCTCGAACTATACCGGTCTCGTGGTCCAACCGAACAAAGCGATCGTCGGCTCGAACGCCTTCGCCCACGAAGCGGGCATCCACCAGGACGGGATGCTCAAGGATCAGCGAACCTACGAGATCATGACCCCGGCGACGGTGGGATACGCCGAGAGCCGCCTGGTGCTGGGCAAGCACTCGGGGCGGCACGCCTTCCGCAAGCGGATGGAGGAGCTCGGCTTCGAGCTCACGGACGAGAACCTCAACGTCGTCTTCGTCCGCTTCAAAGAGTTGGCGGACAAGAAGAAGAACGTGACCGACGCCGATCTCGAGGCGCTCGTCGCCGACGAGTTCTACGGTCCCCAAGAGATCTATCGCCTCGTCGACATCCAGGTCGCCTGCGGCCGTCCGGGGATGCCAACGGCGACGGTGCGTCTCGCCGGTCCAGAGGAGTCGGTGATCCGCCCGGCGATCGGCACAGGCCCGGTGGACGCCGTCTTTCGAGCGATCGATCAGATCATCGGCCAGCCGAACACGCTGATCGAGTACAGCGTCCACAGCATCACCGAGGGGATCGACGCGATGGGCGAAGTGACGGTGCGGATCAGCGATCCCGAGGGCGAGCACACCTATGGCGGCTACGGCGCCGACGTCGACATCATCGTCGCCAGCGCCAAAGCGTACCTCGGCGCCCTCAACCGCATGTTGGCCATGCGCGGCAGCCGCCACCGTCGGGCCGAAGGGCAGGCGGCGGAGATCCAGATCGCCGCAACCCAGAGCCAGGCGCAATAGAGCTATGGTAGGCACACTGTTCGACAAGATCTGGGAGCGACACGTCGTCGTCCCCCAACGCTCGGATACGCCAGCGGTGCTCTACGTCGATCTGCACCTGGTCCATGAGGTGACGTCGCCGCAAGCGTTCTCGGAGCTACGCCGACGGGGGCTGCCCGTGCGTCGCCCCGACCGGACGATCGCGACGATGGACCACTCGACGCCGACCCTCGCCGGACGCGCCGAGAAGCTCTTCGAGATGGCCGATGCCGCGGCGTTTTCCCAGCTCGAGGCGCTCTCGCGCAACTGCGCCGAGTTTGGGATTCGCCTCTTCGATCTGCGTTCGGAGCGCCAGGGGATCGTCCACGTGATCGGTCCCGAGCTCGGCTTGACGCAGCCCGGCGCGACGATCGTCTGCGGCGACAGCCACACCTCGACCCACGGCGCCTTCGGCGCCCTCGCCTTTGGCATCGGTACGAGCGAGGTGGGTCACGTGTTGGCGACCCAGTGCCTGCTGCAGCGCAAGCCGCGGACCTTCGAGGTTCGTGTCGATGGCGCGCTGCGGCCGGGCGTCGGCGCCAAGGACGTCATCCTCGCGTTGATCGCCGAGATCGGCGTCGACGGCGGAACCGGATCGGTCTTCGAGTACACGGGCAGCGCGATTCGCTCCCTCGGCATGGAGGGGCGGATGACGATCTGCAACATGTCGATCGAGGGCGGCGCACGGGCCGGGCTGATCGCCCCGGACGACGAAACCTTCGCCTACCTCGCCGGCCGTCCCTTCGCGCCCAGAGGGGCGGCCTGGGATCGCGCCGTCGCGATATGGCGCGGGCTCGTGACCGACGAGGGCGCAACGTACGATCGCCGCGTCACGCTCGACGCTGGTCGCCTCGAGCCGATGGTGACCTACGGGACCAACCCGGGGATGGGCATCCCGATCAGCGCCGCAGTCCCAGCTCCAGGCTCGGTGCCGACCCTCGACCGGGCGACGCACGAGAAGGCGCTGCGCTACATGGCCCTCGAGCCGGGCAAACCGATCGTCGGCCACCCGATCGACGTGGTCTTCATCGGCAGCTGCACCAATTCGCGGATCTCGGATCTGCGGGAGGCCGCCAGCCTGCTCGCCGGCCGCCGCGTGCTCGAGGGCGTGCGGATGTTGGTCGTGCCCGGCTCCCAGGCGATCAAGCGCCAGGCCGAAGCGGAGGGACTCGATCGCATCTTCGTCGAGGCGGGCGCTGAATGGCGCGAGGCGGGCTGCTCGATGTGCATCGCGATGAACGGCGACCAGCTCAGCCCGGGGCAGTACGCGATCTCGACGAGCAACCGAAACTTCGAGGGGCGACAGGGTCGGGGCGGACGGACGTTCCTGGCGAGCCCGCTGACGGCGGTGGCGAGCGCGATCAGCGGACGCGTGAGCGACCCGCGGCCGTTGATGGAGACGCAGCGATGACCAGCGAACCCTTCGTGCGCATCGAGAGCCGGGCGGTCGCCCTGCCGATCGACAACATCGACACCGATCAGATCATCCCGGCGCGATTCCTGAAAGGAACCGTCAAAGAGGGCCTTGGTGCAGAGCTCTTCGCCGATTGGCGGTACGACGAAACAGGGGCGCCGCGGGAGGAATTCGTCCTCAACCGACCCGAGAACCAGGGCGTCGAGATCCTCGTCGCCGGTTACAACTTTGGCTGTGGATCGTCGCGCGAGCACGCCCCCTGGGCGCTCCGCGGCTTCGGGTTCCGCGCCGTGATCGCCGCCAAGTTCGCCGACATCTTTTACAACAACGCACTCAAGAATGGGCTCCTTCCGGTCGAGCTCGGCGCCGACGCGGTCGGACGAATCGCCGAACGCATCACCGAACGGCCGCTGACGCGGCTGATCGTCGACCTCGAGAGCCAACAGGTGCGGATCGCCGAGGGCGCCGAGACGTTCCCCTTCGAGATCGACGCCTTCGCGCGCCACTGCCTGCTCGCGGGCGTCGACGAGCTGGGCTACTTGTTGGCCCAGGCCGCCTCGATTCGCGCGTTCGAAGAGCGCCACCCGGCGACCTTCGACACGCGAAACGAGCACGGCCAGGAGGGCTGACGTGGGCTCACGACCCGAACGGCTCGCCAGCGTCACCACACTCCCCTCCACTGCGCGGAAACCGATATCTGCAGAGGAAGCTCCGATGCCCCACGGTTACATCGACAAGATCTTGCGCGCTCGTGTCTACGACGTCGCCCACGAGACCCCGCTGCACGAAGCTCCGAGCCTCTCGGCTCGCCTGGGAAACCGGGTCTTGCTCAAGCGGGAAGACCTGCAACCGGTCTTCAGCTTCAAGCTGCGCGGGGCGTACAACAAGATGGTCAACCTCTCGAAAGAGGCGCGCGCGGCCGGCGTGATCGCCTCGTCGGCGGGGAATCACGCCCAGGGTGTGGCGCTCTCGGCGCAGCGCCTCGACATTCGAGCAACGATCGTGATGCCCTCGACCACGCCCGAGATCAAGGTCCTGGCGGTGAAGAGCTTCGGCGCCGAGGTCGTGCTCTTCGGCGACACGTACGACGAGGCGTACGAGCGGGCGACGGCCCTCGCGGAAGAGCGACAGTTGGTCTTCATCCATCCCTACGAAGATCCCGAGGTGATCGCTGGTCAGGGGACGATCGGCGTCGAGCTCTTGCGCCAACACCCCGACCCGATCCACGCGGTCTTCGTTCCCGTCGGTGGCGGCGGCTTGATCGCCGGGATCGCCTCCTACATCAAGTACGTGCGCCCCGAGGTCAAGGTGATCGGCGTCGAGCCCGCCGACGCGCCAGCGATGTATCGCGCGCTCCAGCTTGGGCGCCGAGAGCGGCTGGACCACGTCGGGATCTTTGCCGACGGCGTCGCCGTGCGTCAGGCGGGGGCCGAGTGCTTCCGCATCTGCCGCGAGGCGGTGGATCAAATGATCCTCGTCTCGACGGACGAGATCTGCGCGGCGATCAAGGACATCTTCCAGGACACCCGCGGCATCGCCGAGCCGGCGGGAGCGCTCGGCGTCGCCGGGTTGAAGAAGTACGTGCAGCAACACGGCACGCGCGGCGAGAATCTGATCGCCATCGAGAGCGGCGCGAACATCAACTTCGATCGCCTGCGCTACGTCTCGGAGCGAACCCGCGTTGGCGAGCGGCGCGAGGCGCTGCTCGGCGTGACGATTCCCGAGCGACCGGGGAGCTTTCTCGAGTTCTGTCAGACGATCGGCGAGCGGGCGATCACCGAGTTCGCCTACCGCTACGCCGACTCGCACGAGGCCTACGTCTTCGCCGGCCTCGAGATCAACCCCGCGCAAAACGAGCGCGAGGAGCTGATCGAGACCCTGAGGGCCAAAGGATACGGCGTCGTCGACCTGACCGACGACGAGATGGCCAAGACCCACATTCGCTACATGGTCGGCGGACGTGCGCCGCACCTCGCCAGCGAGCTGCTCTACCGCTTCGAGTTCCCCGAACGCCCGGGCGCACTGCTGAACTTCCTGACCAAGCTCGGAGGCCGTTGGAACATCAGCCTCTTCCACTATCGCAACCAGGGAGGCGATTTCGGACGCGTCCTCGTCGGGGTCGAAGTTCCCGCAGCGGAGCGGCCCTCCTTCTCAGATTTCCTTGACAATTTGCGCTACGTCTACGAAGAGGAAACCGACAACCCGGCGTATCGCCTCTTCGTCGCCGGACGGCGGAGCTGAGGCGGAGCCAAAGCCCACGAGGGTTCTCGGCGTGAAATTTACGGTAGCGGTTCTGGCAGGCGATGGAGTGGGCCCCGAGGTCGTCGAGGCGGCGATCCGCGTCGGTTCGCGAGCGGCCGAGTTGGGCAACGCGGCAGTCGAGTGGATTCCCGGCGCGATCGGGGGAGCCGCGATCGAGAGCGACGGCGACCCACTCCCGGAGTCGACTCTCTCGCTCTGTCGCGGAGCCGATGCCGTGCTGCTCGGAGCGGTCGGTGGCCCGCGCTGGTCGGATCCCAACGCTGCCGTACGTCCCGAACAAGGCCTGCTTCGGATACGCAAGGCGTTCGACCTCTTCGCCAATCTCCGACCGGTGAAGATCTTCCCCGCCCTCGCACCTCAGGCCCCGCTGCGCCCCGAGTTGCTCGAGGGCGTCGACATCCTCTTCGTCCGCGAGCTGACGAGCGGAATCTACTTCGGCCCGCGACAAGAGGAGAATCCCGCTGGCGAGGCGTGGGATACGATGCGCTACTCGGTCGAAGAGGTGGAGCGCGTGGCCCGGGTCGCCTTCGAGGCCGCGCGGACGCGTCGGCGCCACGTCGTTTCGGTGGACAAAGCAAACGTTCTCGCCTCGATGCGGCTCTGGCGCCGCACCATCAGTCGCGTCGCCCGGGACTACCCCGACGTCGGCCTCGAGCACCAACTCGTCGACTCCTTTGCGATGCAACAGCTCACGCGACCGCGAGACTTCGACGTCGTCGTGACGGGTAACTTGTTCGGCGACATCCTCTCCGACGCCGCCGCGGTGCTCGCTGGATCGCTCGGCATGCTGCCCTCGGCCTCACTCAACGGCGACGGCTTCGGGCTCTACGAGCCGATCCACGGCTCGGCGCCGGACATCGCCGGCCGAAAGCTCGCCAATCCGCTGGGGACGATCCTCAGCGTCGCCCTGCTCTTTCGCCACTCGTTGGGACTCGACCGACTCGCGACGGCGATCGAGAACGCCGTCGAGCGCGCCCTCGACAGCGGGGCGCGAACCCGCGACATCGCCCGCGGCGACGAACCGACGGTAACGACCGACGGGATGGCAGACGTCGTGCTGGAGTCCCTTCACCTGTAGCCGCGCTAGTCGAGGCGCAGAAGCAGGATCTTCGTCGGCTTCTCCCCAACGAAACCGGGACTCTTGAGCGCCGAGAGATGCGGCGATTCCGGCCCGGTGTGGAGAACCGTGTCATCGCCATCGAGCACGCCGTTTCCATTATCGCGATCGACGATGCCGACGTGTTCGTATCCGCTTCGCAGGCCGTCCGGATAGGAGAACGTGATCACGAGACCCGAACGAAATGGCACGCGGGCGGGGCGCGTCAGCGCCATATCGTGGAACAGCTTACCGGATGGAGCGAGATACAGCGGCTTTCCCACGTGGCGGAAGGCCTTGACCAACCCATTGACGTTCGTATAGGCGACTTTTCGGCGTTTCCAGCGGCGGTAGGCGCCGATCACCAAGTCGGCGCAATCGACACCGATGAAGTCATCGACCTGTCGCGGCACCGAGCCGTAGACACCCGGCACGTTGAACCAGGCCGTGGCCCAACCGACGAAGCTGTCGTCACGGCGTACAGCGATCGTGTAGACGCTGGCGGCGATTCCCCACGTCGAGCGCGCATCCTTTCCCGGCGTGCGGTACTCGGCACCGGCGATCGTCACGACGGCACTGTAGCGCATCACACCGAGCCGCGGCGCGCGGTGCTGCTGGGGATCGCTCGGCTGCGTATCGGGACGAAGCGAGAAACCTGCGCGCGAGGCGACCCGCTCGACGTACGCGATGCGATCGATTCCCAGCCAGCCGCGCTTTGGCGACTCGGGGACGTGGGCGTTGGTGTACCAGAGGAAGCCCGGAACCGTTGGATCATGGCCCCTGGTCGTGTGTTGCGTCAGCGGCTCGACTTTGTACCAGGTGACCGGGAACGGCGTCGTCGCCGGCCAGCGCTTCACCCGCAGACGACGGCGCCCACGGTGAACCACGCCGTCGAACCCCGAGAAGAGCTCAGAGCGGCCGCGAGGCCCCGTTCGCTCGACGATCAGCCAGAGCAGCACGCGCTGCGCCCGGGTCACCTCGGTGCGAGTCTCGAGTCGCGGCACGCCGCCGTCGACTTGGGCGGCGATCCGAACACGCCACGGTGCGGCGCCAAGATCCCCGAACGAGAGCTGGACGAGGACGACGAGCGCCAACACCGACGCCATCCGCCACAGCACGCCGCCGACTCTGTCGATCCGCCGGACCATCGCGACCTCGCTCCCCGTTGTGAGGACAACGCACCGCGGCGGGGCGAGATTCCCCTGACGCGCCCCGAAACGAATGCGAATTTGGGCTTTCTCACCACCCCGCGATTGGGTATTCTCGATGAACCACGAGGAGCAGTATGAGCGAAAAACATCCACACGACGAGGGGTCGACGGCGGACAAGCCGACCATCTTGGGCACGCCCGACGAGGGACGGACCAGCGGGTCCGGGCACCCTGGGCTGGAGGCGTGGGAGTTTCCCGGCTGGGGCACCGCCGAGCGCATCGAGGATCTCGATCAGGGTCCGGTCGAAGTCCACTCTCTCGAGCCGAAGCCGACGCACAAGCTCGGACAGCTAGAGGCAACGGCGATCTGCGGCAACGACATCACCTCGAGCTGCCTCTACGTCTCGGCGTTCTGCGCCGCCCAAGCCGGAAAGTACGCACCGCTGGCGCTCTTAGTCGTCGCCGCCGTGCTCTATCTCTTCCGACGCATCTACGGCGAGGTCGTCACCGCCCTGCCACTGAACGGCGGCGCCTACAATGTGCTGCTGAACACGACGAGCAAGGCCAAAGCGTCGCTAGCGGCGTGTCTGACCATCCTCTCGTATGTCGCCACCGCGGTGATCAGCGCGGGCGACGCGATGCACTACCTCGCCGCGCTCTGGACGGGCCTGAACGTCAACTACGCGACGGTTGTGCTGCTCAGTATCTTCGCCTTTCTCAACGTGGTCGGAATCACCGAGTCGGCGAAGGTCGCCGTCGGGATCTTCATCTTCCACATCTCGACGCTGACGCTGATGGTGATCCTCACGGCGATCAAGTTGATCGGCGATCCTTCGATGCTCACGGCGGCGTGGCACGCCCCAGCCCCGCACGGCTACGGCTTCCTGAAGGCGCTCTTTTTCGGATTTGCCGCGGCGCTCCTCGGGATCAGCGGGTTCGAGAGCTCGGCGAACTTCGTCGAAGAGCAGAAGCCGGGCGTCTTCCTCAAGACGCTGCGCAACATGTGGGGCGCCGTCTCGTTCTTCAACCCATTGATCGCCGTGCTCGCCCTCGGCCTGCTCAGCCTGCACGACATCGACGTGCACAAGGAGCAGCTGCTCGCCGAGATGGGTCAGCGGACATCGGGCGCCTGGCTGCGTACCCTGGTTTGTATCGACGCCGTGATGGTGCTCTCCGGCGCGGTGCTGACGAGCTATGTCGGCGTCACGGGACTCGTGCGGCGGATGTCCCTCGATCGCTGCCTGCCCCAGTTTCTCCTGAAAACGAACAAGTGGAGAAACACCAACCACTGGATCATCATCGGCTTTCTTGCGGTTTGCATCTCGATCATCTTGATCACCGAGGGGGAGATCATCGTCCTCGCCGGCGTCTACACCCTCTCCTTCCTGAGCGTGATGGCGCTCTTCGCCGTCGGGAACATGCTGCTGAAGGTGAAGCGCGCGCGCCTCCCGCGTGAGGTGCGGGCGAGCTGGCCCGGGGCGATGGTGGCCCTGGCGGCGGTCGTCACGGGAATCGTCGGCACCGCCTTGATGAAGCCCGAGTACCTCCAGATCTTCGGAATTTACATCTCGGTCGTCGTCCTCGCCGTCGCGCTGATGTTCATGCGAATTCAGCTGCTCAAGGTCGCCCTCAACACGTCGCGCCTGGTGATGGAGCGCGTCCGGGACTTCAACCGCCGCGTCTTCGAGTACGTGACGCGAAAAATCGGCGACATCAACAGCCTACAGGTGATCTTCTTCTCCAACGGCGACAACCTCGCCGACCTCAACAACGCGGCGGTCTACGTGATGCAGAACGAGCAGACCCGGCGCCTGCTGGTGGTCCACGTCTACGAGGAGGAGGACAAGATCCCGAGCGGCCTGGGAGAGCAACTCGCCACGCTGGACAAGATCTATCCCCAGCTGCGGATCGACTTTTTGGCGATCAAGGGACACTTCGGCCC
>JAGQJP010000210.1 GCA_020430585.1 Myxococcales bacterium
GCGCAAGGGCGCCAACACTAAGGTCGAAGTGATCGAGGCAGAATCCTAGATCGCGCGAGCAACCAACGCGTCCTCAGCCATCGTACGGTTGATGCTCGCGTCAGCCGGACGCCCTGTCGACATCGTGCAGGACTATTTCTACGGAATGCTGCTCCCCGGCGGAAAGCTCGTCCAATACGGCCGCAAGCCCGCCTGGGCGGTACCAGGGCGAGACGCGCTGGTCTTCTTTCGCGACGGCAAAAAGCTCGCCAGCTACCCCCTCGAGGGTCTGTTGAAACGCACGCGGCTCGTCGACCTGTCGAGCTCGCACATCGACTGGATCGCGAACTGGGAGACCTTTCGCCGTCCGCTGAAGAGAACGCTCGAGCTCGTCACGACCTCCTTTCGTCGCTATCGTTTCGACACGACGAGCGGAAAACAACTGAGCCGCGGTGACACGAAAGCCTGGACGGACTGCCCGTTCATCGCGTACGGCAAGGTCTGGCATTCCAAACACGGGTGGGAAATGTCCCCTGCCTACAGCGTCAAGGGGAACACGCCGTCGCGTGTCTGGCCCCTCGAGACGCGGCTCCCGAAACCGTTGACGAGAAGCCATCAGACGCTCTGCCTCTCGAAGGCTCGCGGGATCTGGACCGCCACGCGGGTTCTGCGGACGCTCAACGGCGCGTCGCTGCGTCGCTGAGATCCAGGTTTCACACGATCGGACAGGATGCTCGAAAAACTCGAAACCATTCAGCAGTTTGAGACCACGCGAGCGCGTATGCTCGCCCTCAACCGCTTCCGCTGCGAGCCGATCGCCTTTGCCGCGGGTTGGCCCTGGGGCCTGCGCGAGGGTCAGCTACGGCGCGAAGACGGCTATTTCTTCTCGATCGTGGGGTTGCGGGCGTTGGGCAATCCGGCGGGCTTTCCGGTCCTCGAACAGCCGATCATCAGCCAGCCGACCAAGGCGATCAACGGCTTCCTCGTCTGGTGGGGCACCGCCGGGCTGGAGATTCTGTTTCAGGCTCGCGTCGAGCCGGGAAATGTCGGCGGCATGCAGCTCGCACCGACGGTCCAGTCGACCCAGGCGAACTATGAGCAGCGTCACGGCGGGCGGCCGACCGCCTTCATCGCACCGTTCCTGCAACCCGGTGCGAGGCGCGTCCTCTACCGCGGTCTTCAATCGGAGGAAGGTTCGCGATACCACGGCAAATACAACCTCAATCTGATCATCGAAGCGACTCCCGCCGACATCGAGGCGGCTCGCTGCGACGTCTTCACGGTCGGTGCCGAAACGCTGCGCCAGCTCGTCGCCCTCGACCACGTGATCAACACCGACGCGCGGGCGCTTCTATTTTTCCTCGACTGGACGCTGCTCTGCGCCGACCACAAGCCTTTTGCGAGCCACGATGATCCGATACACCGCGCGCTGGCACGCTCCTTCGCGCATCTGGATGCGGACCGCGGCACCAGCCCACTCGACGCCGTGCGCTGCCTGATGCACGCCCGTGCGACACTTGCGTTGCGCACCCGACCGATCGCCCTCGACGAGCTGGGAAACTGGCGGCTGACCGAGACCACCCTCTGCGAAACCGTCGACGAGCTCGGATTCCGCGTCTCCCTCTTCGACGTCTGCGCCGACCAACGCGAGGTCGGTCGCTGGACGCAGCCGCTGGTCTGCAGCGACGGCGACGGGCGAATCGTGCTGTTTTGCCGAATCCGCGACGGCGTGCTCGAATTTCTCTGCTCGTTGGACTACGAGCTGGGCTACCTCGAAGGCGCGCAGCTGACGGCGTCCGTGAGCGTCTCCCCGGGGAAGCGCCCGGCCCTGCTCAAAGAGAGCGAGCGAGTGCTGCTGGACGCAGCTGAGCGCGCGACGGGCGACGCGATCCTCGTCGATTGCCGACAATCCGAGGAGGGCGGACGCTTCTATCACGACGTCAACCGCTATCAGATCATCCTCGACGAGACGCTGGTCGCGGGCAGAGATGGCGATGACGCCCTCTGGATCACGCTCGCGCAGCTGCGCACGCTCTCGACGATCTCGTCGATCGTTTCGATCGAGCTGCGCTGCATTCTCTCGCTGCTGGTCGCCTGGCTATGACGACGAACGAGCCGATTTTCACCGTCCTGTTGCCGATCCATCGGCCGCCGATCTACTTGCCCCTCTCGGTGGCCTCGGTCTTGGCGCAAACCGAGCGCTCCCTCGAGCTGTTGATCGTCCTCGACGGCGCCCCCGACGAGACCTTCGCCTGCGCCACCGATCTGGCGCGGCGGGACCCGCGGATCCGGGTCTTCCGCTTTCCCAAGGGAGAGCGACACGGCGAGGCGCACCGCGCGACCGCGCTCGAATCGGCGCGCGGCACGATCGTCACCCACATCGCCGACGACTGCCTCTGGTTGCCCGA
>JAGQJP010000211.1 GCA_020430585.1 Myxococcales bacterium
CGCCGACGCCGACGCCGGAGCCGAAGCTCGGCAAGACGCCGACGCCGACGCCGACGCCGACGCCGACGCCGACGCCGACACCCAATCCGAAGCTCGGCAAGACGCCGACGCCGACGCCGACGCCGACACCGACACCGACACCGAAAGGGCCGGACAACAAGGTGGTGGTGAAAGATCCGGTGGTCAAGGACCCCGGTGTCCAGGATCCGCCGCCGAAGATCGACGAGCCGAGGGACGAGAACAAACACAAGCGCGACCGCAAAGAGCGCAAGCGCGACCGCAAAGAGCGCAAGCGAGACAAGAAGGTCGTCGAGAAACACGGCAAGGAACCCAAGCGTAAGCGTCCGTCGGGTGATATCAACGATCTGTTGAAGCCCGATGGGACGACGACGAAAAAGAAGAAGCCGAAGTCCCATGACAACGGCAATCCACAGAACGACGCGAATCTGCCCAAGCAATTGAGCTCGAGCCAGGTGTTGAAGGTCGTCAGCCGCTACCAGAACCGGATCCACGGCTGTTTCAACCGCTCGGCTTCCAAGGGAAAAGGGCGCGTCGTGATCAAGGCGCGAATCACGATTTCGGGCGCGGGGCGCGTTTCGAGCGTGGCGATCGCACAGAACACCAGCGGCGACGGGAGCCTCGCCGGATGCGTGAGCGGTGCGGTGCGGCGGATGTCCTTCCCGCGCTTCAGCGGCTCGCCGATGAGCTTCACGATCCCGTTCATCCTGCAGTAGCCTCAACGCTCAAAGCTGTTGACAAACCGAAAATTCGCTTGGTAAGATGCGCGTCCTTCGGGACTATTTGATCGGTCCCGCATCGAACGACGCCAGCTGGAGTACGACCCGCGTCAGGAGGAACCGATGAGCTTGGCAATCTTGGGAACGAAGTTGGGCATGGCACAGGTCTTCGACGAAAACGGCTACCGCGTGCCGGTCACCGTGATCGCGGCGGGTCCGTGCGTCGTGTTGCAAAAGAAAAGCGCCGACGGCAGAGACGGATATGACGCGCTGAAGATCGGCTTTGGCGACGTGAAGCCGCAGCGATTGACGAAGCCCGAGCGTGGGGTCTTCAAGAAGCTCGACCTGTCGCCGAAGCGCGTCGTCCGTGAGATTCGCGTCAGCGCCGACGAGCTGTCGCGGTTCGAGGTCGGAGCGGAGCTCAAAGCCGACATCTTCGCCGCTGGCGACATGATCGACGTGATCGGGACGAGCAAGGGCCACGGTTTCACGGGTCCGATGAAGCGCCACGGGTTTCATGGTGGCAGCGCGAGCCACGGGACGCACGAGTACTTCCGCCACGGTGGGTCGATCGGCACCTCGGCTTATCCCTCCCGGGTCTTCAAGGGCAAGAAGATGGCGGGTCAGCACGGCAACTCGAAGGTCACCGTGCAGAACCTCAAGATCTTCTCGGTCGACGCCGAGCGCAACGAGATCTGGGTTCGCGGCGCCGTCCCGGGTCCGAACAATCGGCTGGTGGTGATCCGTAGCGCGGTGAAGAAGCCCAAGAAGGGCTGAGCCGCCATTCGGCAGGCGCCAGACCGCCCATGGGTTGGCTAATGATGCCAGCTTTCGCCTTTCAGAGCTCGACCGCGCCCTCGTAGACTACCACCGCCGGGCCAGTCATCCAGACCGAGCTGTAGTCCTCTTCGACGCGGATCGTCAGTGTTCCGCCGGGCAGGTTCACCGCGATATCGGTGTTTGGTGCGCTGAGGCCGGTGCGCACCGCCGCGACAGCGGTGGCCGAGGCGCCCGTACCACACGCCATCGTCACGCCGCATCCCCGCTCGTACACCGTCAGATCGATCTCCTCGGCACTCTGCATCTGGGCGAACTCGACGTTCGTCCGCCGCGGAAACAGCGCATGCTGCATCAGCTCGGGACCCAGGCGGTCGACGTCGGAGCGGCTCCAGTCGCCGAAGAGGATGAAGTGCGGGTTGCCCATTCCGACGCCGTGCCCGACGAGCTCGCGGCCGCCCGCCTCGACGGTCTGTTCGAAGGGGTCGCCCGTGCCGGCCATCGGAATGTCGGCGCGAGCAAGATAGGCGCGCCCCATGTTGATCGTGAACTGCTCGGGCGATTCCGGGTCGTCGAAATGGCAGCTCAGCGGGCCGGCGTCGGTCTCGATCGTCACGTTCTCGCTCGTGACGCCGAGGTAGCGGTTCAAGTAGAGCGCGAAGCAGCGGATGCCGTTGCCGCACATCTCCGCCAGGCTCCCGTCGGAGTTGTAAATCCGCATTCGAAAGGCCTCGGTCTCTCCGGGAAGGACGAGCAGGATTCCGTCCGCACCGATCCCGAAGCGGCGGTCGCAGAGCGGCACCACACGGTCGAGCGGGAAGGGGCGGTCGGCGTCGCGCCAGTCGATCAAGATGAAGTCGTTGCCCAGGCCGTGGGCTTTTACGAAGGGGATCTTGCTCATCGTTGCTCGCAGCTCTCCGCGGGGGAGATGCTCGGTTGAATTTCGATTCGATGAGTTTAGAATAGGGGAAGCGCGGCCGTCAAGCGAAGCGAACACCGAACCAAAGGCGGGTGTAGTGATACGAGTGCGAACGACCCTTCCGGACGGGGCATCGACCGACCGTCGATTTCACGAAGAGCGCGTAACGATAGGGAGGGCGCCGGGCAATTTGCTGATCGTCGCGGCGAACAAGGTCTCGAGCTTTCACGGCCAGATTCACCGTCGCGGCGCATCGGTTTACTACCAAGATCTACGCAGCACCAACGGCTCGTTGCACGAACGGGGGGCGTGCCGGACGGCGGTCGATGGCGTCGAAACGGTGCAGGTCGAGCTGCTCGTCGGCGATCGATTGCTGCTCGGCGATCTCTCCGAGCCGGTGGTTGTCGAGTTGCTCGAGGTCGAGGCTCCCGAAGCGAGCGTCGGGACGGTTGTCGCGCAACACGCGGTCGCTGGCTTCACGGGAATGTCGGCGATCACCCACTCGCGTTTCGCCTCCACCGAGAAGGTCCTCACGGCGGTCGTCGATCTGCTCCACGGCTTGACGTGCGAGCTCGATCTGCGGGGCACGATTCGCCGCATCGGCGCATTGGTCTTACGGCTTCTCGACGGCGCCGAGAACGTTTGGTTCCAATTGGCGACGACACGCGCCGAACCGGTGATCTGCGTTCGCCGTGTCGCTGGTGGTGTCGAGCTCGACGAGCAATCGCATCAGATGTTGCCGTCCAACCTCGTCGAACGGCTGGAGCGCGAGCGCGAGGCGTTGCTGATCCACGATCTGCCGCGTGATTTGCCCTCCGCTTCGGTGTTGCGCAGCGGCTGGCGTTCGGTGCTCGCGGCGCCGCTGTTCCACGAAGAGCAGGCGGTCGGTGCGCTCGTCGTCGTCGGGCGCGATAGCCTGCCCTCGCCGTTCTCCAGCGACGAGATCGAGCTCTGCACGCTCGTCGCGACACAGACCGCGGCGGCGCTGTACAACGCCAACCTGCACGAGCGCTTGCGGCAGGCGGAGCAGCGGCTGCGCGACGAGAATCGATTTCTCCGCGAGTCGGCGGCTTCGTCGACGCGCTTCGACGAGA
>JAGQJP010000212.1 GCA_020430585.1 Myxococcales bacterium
CGCCTGGCAGTTCTCTCAGTTTCTCCACGGCGAGCAGGGGGCGCTGATCTGCTCGGCGAAGATCGTCGAGACGGTCCCCGACATCGACTCGAAGTTCTACGCCGCGACTCAGGTGATGGACGAGGCGCGCCACTGCGAAGCGTATTCTCGGTACCTCCACGAGAAGTTGCACCTCGCCTATCCGATCAACCCGCACCTCAAAGAGCTGCTCGACCAGGTGATCCGCGATACGCGTTGGGACTTCACCTACCTCGGGATGCAGATCCTGATCGAAGGGCTCGCCCTGGCGGCGTTCGGGACGATCCGCGATTTCGCCACCGATCCCCTGGGACGCCAGCTCAACGCCTACGTGATGCAGGACGAGGCGCGTCACGTCGCCTTCGGCCGACTCGCGCTCCGCGATTTCTATCCCCAGCTGACCCAGAAAGAGCGCGACGAGCGCGAGGAGTTCTGCATCGAGGCGTGCTACCTGATGCGCGACCGCTTCCTCGCCGAGGAGGTCTGGACCCATCTCGAGCTCGGCGAAGAGTGTGCCGATGCGGTGCGGAACTCGCTCTCGATGCGCGAGTTCCAGAAGTTCCTCTTCGCCCGCATCGTGCCAGCGCTGGCGGAGATCGGCCTCTGGAGTGGGCGCGTGCAGTCGGCCTTCGCGAAGCTGGGCGTGTTGGAGTTCGCCAAGATCGATCTCGACGCTCTGAGCGAGCACGACGAGAAGATCGCGATCGAGTTCGACGAGCAGCGCCGCGCGGCCGACGAGAAGATCGCCGAGGCCGTCGGATTGGCCGCCGAGATACCCGAGGCGTGACGCTCGTTTGCCGCTTCGGGGGCGATCAGACCTTCTTCTTCGGTTTCAGCTTCGAATGGCTTCCGTCGCAAAAGGGCGGGGTCTGGGTCATCTTGCAGCAGCAGAGCGCGAGCTTCTTCTCATCGTTCAGATCGAACCGAATCGGCTGGAACTCGGTGCCCGCGTGCGAGCCATCGCAGAATGGCTGATTCTGCGAACGACCACAGGCGCACCACCAGTATTCGCCAGCCTCGAACTTGTCGACGATCGGCTTGTCCCGCGCGATCTTGGCCTCTGCCATTGGTACCTCTAGTCGACGACGACGATCACGCCGCCCATCGAGTAGGTGACTTCGTAGTCGAAGGCGATGTAGTTGTAAATCCCGACGTTGTTCAGCTGGAACTCGGCGGCGTTCAACGACTTGGTGTTCTTGTCCAGCACGTTGTCCGGGCCGCATTTGGTGAAGAGGTAGAACTTGTCGAAGGTGTCGTCGGTGTCGGCGCCTTTGAAACGCACGACCTGGCCCTTCTTCACTTTGATGCAGGGCGGCGTGTAGCTGTACTGGGCAAAGGTGATCTCGATCGGAGACGCTTGCAGCGAGGCGGAATAGTCGTTCTCGTTGACCTTCGTCTCCGAGCAGCCGAGAAAATCGACGGTCGGCGTACAGAACTGCGCGGTGTCGGTCGTCGTCGAGGTGTCGGGCTGCGCGCTGCCGTCGGGCAGCGTGATCGTGAAGTCGGGTTGGATCGAGGTGTCCGGCGTCCCGTTGTTCGTGTCGCTCGGGGTCGTCGTGTCCTGCGCGGTCGTCGTGTCCTGCTCGGTCGTCGACTTCGACGACGAGCCACAAGCCACACACGCGAGCAGCGCCGCGGCGAGAAGGGAGAGTAGGGTGTAACGTTTCATCGGTTCCTCCGTGATAGGCCGTAGCGATGCGAAATACTACAGTGGGGGCGTCGTGTCAATCACCTTGTCAGACGCGCACGGCGAGGCGCTGTTTGACTCGGAGCTCGCCATACTCGGAGGAGAGATAGTAGCGCAGCATTTCCCGGGCGGAAGGGTAGCGCTCGATCAATTCGCCGAACGCCTGAGCCGATTGGACGTAGGAAATGTCCTCGCCCTCGAGTCGGAGCAAGAGCTTGAAGGCGAGGACGATGTCGCCCATCGCGAGAAGCCCCGCGCGGTTGGCGGTGTGCAGGACATCGTTGTGGACGAGCTTGGCGACGTCCGTCGGATCGACGTCGAGGTCGCCCGCGTCTGCGCGCTTGAACTGCTTGCGCATCACCGTCAGCGCCGATTTGGAGAAGACGGTCTGCAGCGCCTCACGCCAGCTGCGCGCCAGCTTGGAGACGGGCGGCGGCGGCGGCTTTCGGGTGTGCAGGAGAGAGAGCAGCGCGTCGATCAGCGAGGTCAGCTCGATCCCCGGGAACGACATCGCCAGGATGTTCTCGTCGCGGAGGATCACGATCTCCCGCGCGAGGAGGAAGAGCTGCTGGGGCTCGAGCAGGCTCGTCAGAAAGTCCTCGTTGACGATGCAGTAGGGCGGGGTGGCGTTGCCCCAGACCTCGGTCGCGTCCTGTCCAGGGCTGAGGTAGAGCGCCCCCGAAGTGACGCCGAAGAGCTGCCGCAGCCGCCGAAACATCGTGCCCATTCGGTCGCTCTCGACGTCGTCGGCGCGTCGGATGCTCGTCAGCTTGCGCTCCTCTGGGCGAATCCGGAAGAGATCGCCCGCTTCGGCGTTGGCGATCGTCAGCAGCGGATAGATGAAGGCGTAGCGTGTCTGCATCCGCAGGAGGCTCTGGTAGTCTTGCGGAGCGAGCGGCTCGCTCAGTCGGGCGACGCTGCGGCGGTTCGTCAGATAGAACGACTCCTGGGTCGCGTTCGCCTCTTTGAGAAAGAACAGGAGCGAAGAAATCCGGAACGAGAGGTCAGAGTCGGCGATCTCCTGCGCGCAGCGCCAGAGCGAGTGGTATCCCGCCGCGTCCGAGGGGAATCGACAGACGAAGTCGACCCAGGTCTCACGCTCGGCGCCGGCCCCAGCGGTTTCGCGGACGAACTTCAGGTGCGCCAGTCGCAGCTCGCGGTCGTTGGGGGCGATCTCCAGCGCGCGCTGATAGTCGCGGGCGAGAGACTCGTCGCCGAAGCCGCGCGCCTCCTCTTTCAAGCGCAACGCCTTCTTGCGGATCTCCGCCTCACGGGTGTCGGGGATCGTCCCGGGATGTGCGAGGACCTCTTCGTAGAACTCGAGCAACCGATCCGGGCGGTCGATCGCCAGGTGCACGTGCTCGACGCCTTTGAATGCGCGCTCGAGGTGCGGTTCGTGGGAGAGGGCCTTGCGATAGTAGCGCAACGCCTTGTCGCCGAGGCCGTTTCGATGGCTGATCTCGCCGGCCGTCGCGTACGCTTGCGCCAGCTGTTCGCTCGACGCCTCTTCACGCTCGATCGCCTTGAGAATCTGGCTCACGTCGGTTCCCCGGGAAAGACGCTCGGCGACGCGCAGCAGCTCGAGGTAGAGCTCGATGCTCGGCTTGAGGGCGATCGCCTTTTGCAACGACTCGTAGGCGCGCTCGAGGCCACCGCTCGCCTCGTGCAGCGTGGCGCTCTCGAGCAGCAGATCGTAGCGATCGGACTGGTCGTCGGCGCGCAGCAGCAGCCGATCGAGGTATCCCAGCGCCCGCAGCGGTTGGGACGCTGCTCGCGCTCTCTCCGCCAGCCGATTCAACGCATCGGTCCCGACGACCTCGTCGTCGGCGAGCACCTCGAGGAGCGCGTCGGACTGCTCGACGCGGCCGCACTTCTGCATCGCGTCGACGACGCGCAGCGTGAGCCGCGAGTCGATACCCTCGGGCTCGGACGACTCGAGCTCGCGGTAGGTCTCGATCGCCATCTCGAGGTCTTGGAGCGAGAAGGCGACATCGATGATCCGCAGATAGGTCTCTGGGGCGCGCCGATAGTCGAGGGCGGCGCGGTATGCCGTCATCGAACGCTTGAAGTCGCCGCGCGCCTGGGCGATCGTACCGAACGTGACGAACAGGCTCGCCAGCCGCTCAGCCGAGATCTGCTGCGCCTCGTCGGCGTTCTGCGGCGCCCCGAGGACGCTGAAGAAACGCATCAGATAGGCCTCGGCGCGGTCCCATTCGTTCAGCGCGAACTTGAGCTCGGCGAGGGGGGCGAGAGAGGCGAAATGGTCGGGGTGCGCGGTCACGGCGGCTTCGTAAAGGCGCACCGCGGCGTCCTTGTCGCGAAGGTGGTCGAGCGTTAGGCAGGCGGCTTCGTAGTAATGCCGCGCCCGCTCGGCGCCCTCGGTGCTCTTGGCCTTGCGGATGTGCAGATCGATGTTGGTCTCGACGTTCTCGTCGACCACTCCCATCCCGAGCAGGCGGTCCTGAGCCCCGCGGTGATCGGGGTCGATCTCGAGCAGCTGCCGCAGCGCCTGCTGCGTCGAGGTCGGATCGCGCAGCTCCTTCTCGCAGACGGCGGCGAGCTCCCAGAGCAGCTCGATCCGCTCTTCGACATCGAGGCCCGACTTGAGGAGCTGGCTGGTGTGGCTGACCCAGACCTCCCAGTTCGCGGTCTTGCGCGCCAGGTGCGCGAGGCGTCGCAGCGCCAGCGGGTGCCGCGGGTCGATCAGCAGCAGCTCTTCGTAGGTCCGTCGCGCCTGGTCGAAACGGAAGAGCTTGGCCTCGAGGATCGTCGCTTTGAGGGTGATCAGCGATGCCCGCTCGAAGGGGTTGGTGATCAGCTCGCGCAGGCGGTCGATCACGTCGACGCTCTTGCTCCATTGTTGCAAGCTCGAGTAGCAATCGAAGAGCCCCAAGAGAGCGAGCAGGTGGTTGTGATCGAGCTCGAGCGTTCGCTGGTAGTACTGAATCGCCTTCGAGAAATCGCCGAAGTTGCGGTGCAGCAACGAGGCGATGTCGAAGACGATCAACCGCGTCCGGTCGGCCAGCGAGAGCCAGAGCGCCTCTTTTTGCAGATAGAGCTGCAACAGGTCGTCGTGGCGTTGGTGGCGTCGCAGAAACGCCTCCATCGACATCAGGATCTCCAGGTTGTCGGGCCGCGATTCGTGCAGGTGCTTGAGCGTCAACCAGGTCTTGTCGGGTAGCCCGAGGAGGGTCTCGTAGAGGAAGCAGAGCTCCCAGACGATCGGCAGCGCGTCGTCGGGATGGACCAGCGATTTGCGCTGCTCCAGCAGCTCTCGCAGCTCGCGATAGTGACCCCGCTTGCGATGGAAGTCGATCAGCCAATCGAGGGCGACGAGGTTGTTCGGATCGAGCCCCTGGGCCTGGCGAAACAGCGTCGCCGCCTCGTCGGGTTGACCCAGCTCGCTCTTGAGCTGCGCCGCGTCGAGGAGCTGGTCGAGTCGTCCCTGGGGGCTCGGTCGACCGAGCTGACCCAGAAGCAACGCCGCCAGGTTCTCTTTGTCGCCGAGGACGCGATAGCACTCGCGCAGACGCTCGACCGCCTCTCGATGGTAGGGATCGAGCTCGAGCAGCTTCTGATAGCTCTGGGAGGCGCGCCCAGCGTCGTTCAGCTGCGTCGTGGCGATCGTGCCGAGCTCGAGGAGCAGGCTCTTGATCTGCTCGGGCGACGTGAGCTGCTCGAGGAACAGCTCGAGGAACTCGACCAGCTTGTTCCAGTCGCCCGTCTTCGAGGCGACGCGCTTGAGCGCCTCGAACGCGCCGCGGTGCTGCGGTGCGTTGCGCAGCGCGCGCTCGTACTGGCGGCGGGCCAACGAGAGATCGCGTAGCTTGTTCTCCGCCAGGTCGGCGAGCTTGAGGATCAGCAACACCTTGTCGTCTTCGTTCTCGAAGTCGCGAATTTTCAGCTCGAGGACCTTGCTATAGAGCTCCCAGTCGCGTTGGCGCTCGCACATGTCGAGGACGAGCCGTTCTGATTCGCTGTGGAACGGGTCGATCTGGAACGCCATCAGGTAGAACTCGAAGGCGACCTCCCAGTTGAGCTGGTGTTCCTCGATGAACCGAGCGATCTCGTGGGCTTCGTGGATCTGGTCGGCGACCTTCTCCAGCTGGTCCCAGCGCTCCCGCCGAAACCGGACATACTCGTCCATCCGCTGCTCGTCGACGGCGAGGCGCTCGATCGCTTCGAGCAGCTGTGTGTCACTCGGGCTCAGGTTCGACGCTTCGAAGAGCGATTCGAGGGCATCGGTACCGCGGGCCAGCTGCTTGAGCAGGACGTCGGCCTTCTTGCACAGCAGATCGTGCCGCACCGAGTCTACCGAGGAAACCGCCATCGCGGCGTCGTAGGCTCCCGCGAGCTGCTCCCAGAGCGTCGGGTCGTCCGCTTTACGGGCGAGCTCCTCGAGGCTGGTGAGCGTCTTCAGGTCGCTCGGGTTGAGGGCCTGAAGCTGGAGGAAGGCGTCGAAGGCACGCCCCGGGCTGTCGTCACCGCGCGCGGCCAGGGCCGCCAAGCGCTGGCGCAGCACGAGCCGCTGGGAGCTGCGCTCGTCGAGTTGGGTCAGCCGCTTCTCGTAGAGCGCCAACAGCTCGTCCTGCAGGCTCGTGTCGACGGCGATCTCCTCGAGGAAGGCATACAACGAATCGTCCTCGGGGGAGAGATCCGAGGCTTGGCGGTAGTAGGCGAAGGCCGCGTTGTCGTCTCCGAGGTGCTCGCGCGCGACCTCGGCGGACTCGAGCAGAAGCGAGCGCAGCTCGTCGCCTTTGGTCAGCCGGATCAGGCTCTCGTGGATGTCGAGCAGCGGGCGCCAGCGTCGGGCGAGGAGGTGCTTCTCGCGCAGCATGCGCAAGAGCTCGCGATACTCCGCCGGGTCGTTTTCGAAATACGCGATCCCCTTCGCCGTCAGCGCATCGTCCGCGGCGAGGTCGATCAGCCGCTTGGCCACCTCGACCGCTTGCTTCGGCTTGTCGAGGCGATGGCGATAGTTCGTCAACAGCTCGTGGTAGAGCTCGACGGTCTCGTGCCCCTCCGATTGCAGCACGCGCTTGAGGAGCACCTGGTCGAGGCCCGCCCAATCTTCGATCTTGCGATAGATCTGCTCCATCGCCAGGAGCGCGTCGCGGCTGAAGGGGTTGATCGTCAGGGCGCGCTCGACGTCGACCCGGGCGCTCTCGGGATCGTTGAGCTCGTTGAGCTCGACGCGGCCGATCTCGAGGAAGGTCTCGGCTTTGTGCTCGAGATTGTGGGTCAGTCGCACCTCGTGGCGCAGCGCCTCGATCAGCTTTCGCCACTTCTTGCCCTCACGGTAGGCCAAGATCCGCCGTTCTTGGGGAGAGCTCGGCCGCAAAAGCCCCAACGAGGCCCAATCGTCCGCGGCCTCGGGCTTCTCGCTCATCCGAGCGTCTTCTTCCCAGTGGGTCATCAGCTCGCCGAAGGCGTCGTCGGCGGCGTCGCTGTCGAGGACCTTCTCGTCGAGGATCGCCGCCTTCAGCCAGAGAAGCTCGCGCATCCGCCAGGCTGGAATGCGCAGCTTCAGCTCGACGTCGATCAGCCGCACGACCATGTCCCAGCGCTCGAGATCGCGGTAGGCCAGCCGGCCTGCGGCGAGGTAGCGGGTCTCGGCGGGATAGGTCTGGAACGCCTTCTTGAAATAGAGCGCCGCCTTCGCCGAATCGCCGAGCTTGCGCTGGTAGAGCTCGCCGACGTGGGCGTACAGATGGGCCTGTTCCTGCTTCGTCGCGGCGATCTGGAGGCGCAGCCCAACGACCCGCAGGTAGTCGTCGTGACGCTCGAGCTTGGTGTAAAGGCGCAAGAGCGCCTCGATCGCCGTCTGGTTCTTGGCGTCTTGCTCGAGGACGGCTTCGAAGTTGCGCAACGCCGCCGAGTCGTTCTGTTCGCGCTGCTCGCGCACCTCTCCCGCTAGGAGGTAGAGGTGCGTCGATTCGAGCCCGGCGGCCATCGACGAGGCGCGGGCCTCGAATACGGTCGCCAGGTCATTCCAGCGCTCGGCCTGCGCATACGCGTCACGGAGCGCCCGGAATGACTCGAGATCATTGGGGTCACTATCGAAACGCTGACGCTGATTCTGAAGCGAATCGTTCATCCTGTGTGGGATTGCCCTGTTCGAACGGACCTATCATACGGAAAACGGTGGGACTTGGCAAACGATGAACGGCGGGTTCGATCGCTCGAAATCATCTCGCCCCATCGCGTTAAAGCCTTTGCCCCGCGATTCGAACTCCCGTATGATAGCGGCCATGGAAACACACCAATGGCAGGGCCTCCGCGTCTTGATCGAGCCAGTCTCGACGGCGCCCGTCGTGGCGATCCAGGTTTGGGTCGGCGTCGGCGCAGCAGACGAGAGGGCGGGCGAAGAGGGGCTGGCCCATCTTCACGAGCACATGCTCTTCAAAGGTAGCGCCACCCGGTTGCCGGGACAACTGGCCCTCGAGATCGAGTCCGCGGGCGGCGAGATCAACGCGTGGACCTCCCTCGATCAGACGGTCTATCACGTCGTGATCTCGAGTCGATACCTCGAGTTGGGGCTCGACGTCCTCGCCGACGCCACCTGCCGCGCCAGTTTTCCCGCCGACGAGCTCGCGCGAGAGATCGAGGTGGTTCTCGAAGAGATCAAGCGCTCCGACGACCACCCGTTTCGACTCTTGAGCCGCGATTGTTTCGCCACGCTCTACGGCTCCCATCCTTACGGTCGCCCCGTGATCGGTACGGAGGCGAGCGTCCGCTCCTTCCAGCGCGACGATCTGCAGCGCTTCTTCGAGCGCTGGTACGTGCTGGACAACATCGACGTCGTCGTCGTCGGTGACGTCGACCCCGAGCGCGTCTTGCGCGCAATCGAACGCTCCTTCGAGGGCGGCCGTCGTGCACGGGGCCCGATCGATCGCGCTCTGCCCGCGCTACCTCCGCGCAGTGAGCCGCAAGCGTCCTATCGCGCGGCACCGTTTCGCGAGAGCTTCCTGCAGCTCGCCTGGCCGATTCCCGATCTCCAGCACGAGGATATCCCGGCCCTCGACCTGCTCGCCGTGGTCCTCGGTCAGGGCGAGAGCTCGCGTCTCTCCCAGCGGGTCAAACGGCGCGCGGCCGTGGTCAACGAGATCTACAGCTACGCCTTCACGCCGCGGGGCGAGGGCTTCTTCGCGATCGGCGCGACGACTGCCGCCGAGCAGCTGCCCGCGGCGATTCGCGCCATCGAGCTCGAGCTCGAGCAGCTGAGCGACGATTCAGCGCCCGCGACCGAGCTGCAGAAGGCGCGTTCGCTCCTTTGGTCGGACCTGGTCTACTCGAAGGAGACCGTCCAGGGCTTGGCGCGCAAGCACGGCTTCTATCAGTCGACCACGGGCTCAGCGGACTTCGAGGCGCGTTATTATGAGGCGCTCGATCGCGTCACGCCCTCCCAGCTGCGGGAGATCGCTTTGCGCTATCTGCGTAGAGAGGCGCTGACCGTCGGCGTCTTGCGCCCACAGGAGCTCGACGCCAACGATCCCTGGAGCACAGCACGAGTGATCGAGCTTCTCGGTCCGGGAAAGCCAGACGGGGGGCGATCGAAGCCAACAGCATCCGAGCGGCGCGGCCTCGAGCTAGCGCAGCTGCCGAATGGGCTGCGCGTCGGGGTCCTGCGCGACACGACGGTCCCCTTGTTCGCTGTTCGAGCGGTTTTCCTCGGTGGCTCGTCGTACGAGACCCCAGATCTCGCGGGCGCCAATAACCTCGCCGCGCAGCTCATCACGCGCGGCACGGCGGCTCGCTCCTCGGAGCAGATGGCCCGTCGTCTCGACGAGCTCGCGGGTTCGCTCGATGGCGTGAGCGGTCGTCACAGCTTCGGATTGCGCGGGGAGTTCCTCTCGAACAACGCTGACGAAGCCCTCGAGCTGTTCGGGGAGGCCCTCAATTCGGCGACGTTCGGCGAGCCCGATTTCAGTCGCGAGCGCGAGCTGGTCTACGAGGAGCTCAAGAACCTCGAAGACAGTTACGGCTCGCTCGTCTTTCGCATTTTTTCGGCGGCCCTCTACGCCGAGCACCCCTATGGCCGTGAGCCGCTCGGCACGGCGGAGAGCCTGGCGACGTTGCACCCCGAGGGGCTCCGCGACTACGTGCGGCGTCAATATGGCAGCTCGGAGATGGTGCTGCTGGCGGTCGGCGACCTCGAGCCAGAGCGGCTATTCTCCTGGGCCGCGAGAACGTTTGGTGGCGAGTCGGCGGGCTCCGCGGCGGCGCCGGAATTTCCCGCCGTCACCCGCCCCGAGGGGGCCCGCGTCGCCTTTCGGCAGAAGTCGAGCCAGCAGGCGCACGTGGCGCTCGGTTTCCCGGGCCTGCGGATCGATGACCCCCAGCGCCACGCCCTCGAGGTGCTCACGACGATCATCTCGGGTAAAGGCGGGAGGTTGTTCCGCGAGCTGCGCGACAAGCAATCGCTGGCCTATTCGGTGAGCGCCTTCAACATCGAGGGCGTCGAGCCGGGCTACGTCGCGTTTTACGGCGCCACCAGCCCGGACAAGCTCGGGCAGCTGATCGCTGGCTTTCGCCACGAGATCGTACGGACGATCGATAGCCTTCCCGCGGACGATGAGCTCGACCGGGCGAAGCGCTATCTGATCGGCACCCACGACATCGGTCTGCAACGGCGCTCGTCCCTCGCCGCGACGATGGTCTTCAACGAGCTCTACGGTCTCGGATGGGAGCATCATCGTTCGTATCGCGACCGTACCGACGCCGTAAGCCGCGCCGATGTTCGGGCGATCGCGGCGCGGCTGCTCGACCCGAACGACTTCGTTCTGGCGGTCGTCGGGCCCGATCCGGTTGACAACTCCGAAATCGGCACCATATAAGTACGATATGGACGCCGACATCCGATCGATTCCGTCGGCGTGAAGGTGACGATGCGTCGAAGGCAACGATGAAGACTCCGATTTACCTCGACAACAACGCGACGACCCCCGTCGATCCCCGTGTTCTGGAGGCGATGCTGCCGTATTTGCGCGAGTGCTTCGGCAATCCCTCGAGCCGTAGCCACGCCTTCGGCTGGGAGGCGGAGCGCGCCGTCAAGACCGCGCGCCAGCGCGTGGCGACGGCGATCGGCGCCCACGAACGGGAAATCATCTTCACCGCTGGTGCGACGGAATCGAACAACATCGCCCTCCAGGGCGTCGCCCGAGCCAACCGCAACCGCGGTCGCCACATCATCTCGACCGTCGTCGAGCACAAGGCGATCCTCGACACGCTCAAGCACTTGGAGCAGGACGGTTTCGACATCACGCTGCTCCCCGTCGACCGCCACGGCCGCGTCACCGCCGAACAGGTCGCCGCCGCGTTGCGACCCGAGACGATCCTCTTGAGCGTGATCTGGGCGAACAACGAGATCGGAACGCTCAACCCGATCCGCGAGCTCGGCGCTCTGGCCCGGGATCGCGGCGTGATCTTCCATAGCGACGCCGCGCAGGCCCTGGGAAAGGTTCCGATCGATGTCGATGACTGCCACGTCGATTTGCTCTCGTCATCGGGTCACAAGCTCTACGCGCCCAAGGGCGTCGGCATGCTCTATTGTCGCCGTTCCAAGCCCCGCCCGACGCTCGAGCCGATCTTCTTTGGCGGTGGGCAGGAGCTCGGGCTGCGACCGGGAACGAGTAACGTCCCGGGAATCGTCGGCTTGGGCGTCGCCTGCGAGCTGGCGTCGCAGGAGCTTTACGAGGAGAGCCGTCGCCTCACGGCGCTGCGCGACAGGCTTTGGCAACGCCTGCAGAACGAGCTCGGAGACGTCGTGCTCAACGGCCACCCGACCGAGCGGCTCGCGGGCAATTTGAACGTCTCGATCGCGTACGTCGAGGGAGAGGCGCTGATGATGGACGTGCCGGAGATCGCCGTTTCATCGGGATCGGCGTGCAATTCCGCGCAACTTC
>JAGQJP010000213.1 GCA_020430585.1 Myxococcales bacterium
AAAAGCTGAAGCAGCACGGGGCGATGGAGTACACGATGGTCGTCGCGGCGACGGCCTCCGAGATGACGCCGATGCAGTTCAGCGCGCCCTACACCGGCGCAACGATGGGCGAGTACTTTCGCGACAACGGGATGCACGCGCTGATCGTCTATGATGACCTCTCCAAGCACGCGGTGGCGTATCGCCAGTTGAGCTTGCTCTTGCGCCGTCCGCCGGGCCGCGAAGCGTACCCCGGTGACGTGTTCTACTTGCATAGCCGCTTGCTCGAGCGCGCGGCGAAGCTGAACGACGACAACGGCGCGGGCTCTCTGACGGCGCTGCCGATCATCGAGACCCAGGCGGGTGACGTTTCGGCCTACATCCCGACGAACGTGATCTCGATCACCGACGGCCAGATCTATCTCGAAGCCGACCTGTTCTACAAAGGGATTCGCCCGGCGATCAACGTCGGTCTGTCGGTCAGCCGCGTCGGTGGCGCCGCGCAGATCAAGGCGATGAAGAAGGTCGCCGGTACGCTGCGCCTCGACTTGGCGCAATATCGCGAGATGGCCGCCTTCAGCCAGTTCGGTTCGGACCTCGACGTCGCAACCCAGAAGCAATTGGCTCGCGGTTCGCGATTGGTGGAGATCCTCAAGCAGCCGCAATACCAGCCGCTCTCCGTCGAGAAGCAGGTCCTGATCCTCTTCGTCGCGACGCATCCCGAGGGCTTCCTCGAGAAGTACTCCGAGAAACTGCTCGGGCGCTACGAGCGGGAGCTCTACGAGTTCTTCGAGTTCAAGCACAAGGCGTTGCTCGACGAGATCAAGAGCGCCGGCCAGATCTCCGATGAGCTCAAAGGCAAGCTCGAGACCGCGTTGCACGATTTCGACAAGGTCTTCAAAACGGACAAGTAACCGTTCCAGCGGACGCGGGGAGCAATGGGTTCACTCAGAGAGATCAAGAAACGCATCGTTTCGGTCAAGAACACCCAGCAGATTACGCGGGCGATGCGGATGGTGGCGGCGGCGAAGTTGCGGCGCGCCCAGGAGTCGATCCAGGCGCTGCGGCCATACGCCTACAAGATTCGCGACGTGATCACCCACCTCACGGCGGTGGTGCCGAGCGAGGACCACCCTCTGTTGGCGCAACGCGAGCCCAAGCGCGTGGTGCTCTTGGTGATCACCTCCGACCGCGGGCTCTGCGGCGCGTTCAACGCCAACATCAACCGGCGCACCGAAAGCTACGTAGCAGAGAACGAGGCGGGACATCAGGACATTCAGCTGGCGATCATCGGTCGCAAGGGGCAAGAGTATTTCCGCCGCCGCTCCTTGCCGGTGCTCCACGAGTACCGCGAGATCCTGACCCATCCGACCTTCGAGAACGCCCGGACGATCGCCGACGAGCTGATCGAGTCGTTCACGAGCCAGAGCCTCGACGCGGTGTACATCCTCTACAACGAGTTCAAGTCGGCGATCGCGCAACAGGTCGTGGTCGAGCAGCTACTGCCGATGCCGTTGCCCAAGCCCGAAGAGACGAAGGCCCACGAGGAGATCACCGAGTTCATCTACGAACCGGGCAAGCAGGAGCTCCTCGACGGGATCCTACCGCTCAACGTCGAGATCCAGGTCTACCGAGCGATCCTCGAGTCCCTCGCCTCGGAGATGGGGGCGCGGATGACGGCGATGGAGTCGGCGACCAACAACGCCAAAGAGCTGATCAAATCGTTGACGTTGGAGTACAACAAAGCACGCCAGGCGGCAATTACCACCGAGCTGATCGAGATCATCAGTGGTGCGGAAGCGCTATAGGAGTAGTCAATGGCAGGTGCAGCGAGCGAATTCGGAAAAGTCGTCCAGGTGATGGGCCCCGTCGTCGATGTGGCGTTCGAGGGCTCGGAGATGCCGGAAATCTATACCGCGCTCAAGCTCTCGAACAAGGCGCTCGACGAGCGCGAATGGAACCTCGTCCTCGAAGTGGCGACCCACTTGGGTGAGTCGATGGTGCGCTGCATCGCGATGGATTCGACCGACGGTCTGGTCCGCGGGATGAAGGTGCTCAACACGAAGAAGCCGATCATGATGCCCGTCGGCCGGCCGACGCTGGGGCGGATCCTCAACGTCGTCGGCGAGCCCGTCGATGAGCGGCCACCGATCGAGACCGACGTCTTTCGGCCGATCCACCAAGAGCCGCCGACGCTGCTCGACCAGTCGGTCAACGTCGAGCCGTTCGAGACCGGGATCAAGGTCGTCGATCTGCTGGCACCATACCGTAAGGGCGGGAAGATCGGCCTCTTCGGTGGTGCCGGCGTCGGCAAGACCGTCTTGATCATGGAGCTGATCAACAACGTCGCCCTCAAGCACGGTGGTTTCTCGGTCTTTGCTGGCGTCGGCGAGCGGACCCGTGAGGGGAACGACCTCTACTGGGAGATGGTCGAGTCCGGCGTCATCAACCTCGAAGAGATCGCCAAATCCAAGTGCGCGCTGATCTACGGGCAGATGAACGAGCCGCCCGGAGCCCGCGCCCGCGTCGCGCTCTCGGCACTCACCGTCGCTGAGCACTTCCGCGACGAAGAGGGGCAAGACGTCCTGCTCTTCATCGACAACATCTTTCGTTTCACCCAGGCGGGTTCCGAAGTCTCGGCCTTGCTCGGTCGGATTCCATCGGCCGTCGGGTATCAGCCGACGCTGGCGACCGAGATGGGCGAGTTGCAGGAGCGCATCACGTCGACCAAGAGCGGCTCGATCACCTCGGTGCAGGCGATCTACGTGCCCGCTGACGACCTGACCGACCCAGCGCCGGCGACGGCGTTCAGCCACTTGGATGCGACGACGGTTCTCTCGCGGCAGATCGCCGAGCTCGGGATCTATCCCGCGGTCGACCCCCTGGACTCGACCTCGACGCTGCTCGACCCGACGGTCGTCGGCGAAGAGCACTATGCGACGGCGCGTCGTGTCCAGGCGACGCTGCAAGAGTACAAAGACCTGCAGGACATCATCGCGATCCTCGGGATGGACGAGCTCTCGGAAGACCAGAAGCAGACGGTCTCTCGGGCGCGGAAGATCCAACGTTTCCTCAGCCAACCGTTCCACGTCGCCGAGACGTTCACCGGCCGTCCGGGAGCCTACGTCGAGCTGCGCGACACGATCCGCGGCTTCAACATGATCGTCAACGGTGAGCTCGACAGCATTCCCGAGCAGGCCTTCTACATGGCCGGCAAGATCGAAGAAGTGCTCGAGCGCGCCAAGAAGATGCAATAGGGGGGCGACGTGCCGCTACACCTACAGGTCGTGACGCCGCAAAAGCTGACGGTCGATCGTGACGTCGACGAGGTGACGATTCCGGGCGAGATGGGCGAGCTCGGGGTGCTGCCGGGGCACAGCCCGCTATTGACGCTGCTCAAGATCGGAATCCTACGCTACCGCGTCGGGAGCGACTGGCAGGAGTTCGCTGTCAACCAGGGCTACGCCGAAGTCTTCGCCGATGGCGTCGCCGTCGTCACCGACACCTGCGAGACATCGTCGGAGATCGACCTCGAGCGTGCCCTCGAATCGAAGCGCCGCGCCGAGGAACGTCTCGCTACGATGGCGACGATCGACGCCGACTTCCGGCGCGCCGAGCGCTCGCTCCACCGCGCCGAGTCGCGCATCCTGCTCTCCAAGACGAGCGGCAAACCGCAGTCCCACTGATTTTCATCGTCCCGACGGTGCGGCTCTGGTGGCCTGCGGCCCAGGACATGCGCCGCGGTTTTCGCTCACGGGTGTACTCCTCTATGGTGGCGCTAGCGATCGATCGTCATCGCCATACGCCGCACACCCCGGCGGGACGCGGTCCGTCAGTTGGCAAGGCACTCGTCGAGGGCGCCGACGCCGAAGATCACGTGGCGCACCGCCCAGGCTGCGCCTTCGTCCCAGCCTAGCTTGTCGCCAATCTCGGTGGAAAAGCTGTTGTAGAGGGCCGAGGTGGCGAACCAGCTCTTCAGTGTGGCGCATTCGACGAGCGTCGGGTCCCACTCTCGCAGCGCACCGAGGACGCTCAGCGCATTGGGAAAGAAGGGTGAGGCAAACTGGTAGCTCTCCGAGGGGTTCGCCGTGCAGCTCGTGACGAGGCCCGAGGCGATCGTGCAGGTCAGGGCATAGGGCCAGTGCGACGAGAGCGTCAGGGCGCTACCGTTTTTCTGCACGAGCTCGCTCAACGCATAACCGCCGAGCTTGAGCAGCATCGCCTTCCAGGGCGCTGGATCGCTCGCGAAGTTCGTCGCGTAGCGATAGAGCGGGACGAAGGCGTTCGAGAGCAGAATGTCGAAGAAGGCGACGTTGCAGCTGCCGTCGTCGGGCGGCTTGGTCTCACCGTCGCAGGGCAGACCCGTCGTCAGGTTGTCGCTGACGAGCTCGCTGGTGAGGCGCTCGAGCTCCGCCAGGCAGAAGGTGCTGTCGTCGCCCGGGACGAACTCGGCGCAGTTCTGCAAGCTCTCGATCGTCATGAAGATCTGCAGCGCCGACGACTCGTCGTTCGAGAACTTGTCGGAGAATTCGACGGCCTGAAACCAGTCGCGGTTCCCTTCGAAGGTGGGGAAGAAATCGCTCGACGATTTGCCCGCGGTGCGGAACCGATCGATGAAGAGCGGGTCCGGGCGCAGCAGATACGCGTCTCGCAGCCCGCCGTTCCAGGTCTGGCCCCGGGACCAGCCCCAATGGTCGGCGTCGCGGTGCCAGTCGCCTTCGCCGATTCCCCCGCTGGCGGGGACGATCCCATTGAACATCGTCTCTTGCTGCGAGACGTTGTAGGCCGCGGTGAAGATCATCAGCCGTGCGAGCGGCAGGGCGATGTCCCAGACCCAGCGCGGGTCGCCGCTACGGTAGAATTCGAGGAGCTCGCTCTCCATCGGGCTGCCGACGTTCCCGGCGACGTCGTTGTCGAAGGGACCGCTGTTCGTCGGGGCGTTCCAGGTGTTCCACTGGACGTCGGGCCAGAGCTGCGAGCCGTAGGTGAAGGCGCGCGCCCATTGACCGGGCTCGCTCGGCAGCGGATGCACGGGATAGCCCACGGTCTTGGCGTGAACCGCTGTCAGGGCGGCGAGATAGCTCTGGCGCAACAATGAGTTGCTCACGTTGGTTCGGCCGAGCGAGGGATAGACCTTGGTTCGATTGAACTGCTCGAGGGGCAACCGCACGAGCAATCCCCGTTCGAGCTGCGCCTGCCCACGGTCACGGATCGTTGGCAGCTCGGCGATCGGATTGCCCAGGGTGAACCGCAACAGCGCCTCACCCCAGATCGCCTTCGCCTCGCCGATGTGCAGCGTCGAGCTGACGAAGAGCGCCGTCAGACGCCCCGAGTAGGCCATCAGCCCCTGGGGCTCGCGGAAGCGAATCCAGGGCATCTGCAGAAGGGCCAGGTAGCCGCTGCGCTCGCTGCCGACCAGCGGCTTCTCGAGGAGCTCACCCGATTCGAGGGTGCTCTCGTTCTGGGCGCCCGGGTTCAGCAGCGTTCGCGCCCGGCGCTTCCAGGTCGCCGAGAGGTCCGTGCCAGGCTGCTGCTCGACGACGATCCGGGGATCGGTCTCACTCGAAAGCAACACGGGGTCGCCGCTGATCCCGCTGTAGAGGAGCGTCTCGCTCCCGGGGACGAGGCTGAAGGTCCACGAGGCGCTGCCGATCGTGATCGCGTCGTCGGTTTGATATTCGAAGGGGGTGCGGCCGCACTCGTTGCGTAGGTTGTAGCGCAGCGCGACGCCCGACTGGCCGCGGGTGAAGGTCAACACCGCGCTGAAGCCGAAACGGTGCGTGGGCAAGGCGAAGCGGCTCTCGTCGCAGACGGCGAAGGCGTCGGGATGCGACGACGTGAAGTGGCCGCGCACCAGGATCGAGACGCGGATCGGACCGTTCTCGACGATCGTCACGTCGGGCTTGCCAGATGGATCGCGATCGACGCTGACGTCGCTGACCGTGTCCTTGTCATAGGCTGACGCCGTGGTGAGCGACGTCTGGTCCTTCAAGACGAGTCGCGGGCCCGCTCCTGGGGCGTGCTGGTAGACCATCGACTTCGAGCCGTTCGCCAGCGTGAGCTCGGCGCTCTCGAGGAGCGCGGGATTCCAGCGATTGAGCTGGAACGACGCGGCACCCGTGTCGATCGTGATCGCGTCGGCGGTCGCGTTGACCAGCAAGGGCAGCGGGTCGACCGTCGTGACGGGGTCGTCGTAGCGCCGCAGCTCGAAGGTGCGCGTCTGGTTCGCACCGATCTGAAGGGTGAAGCTAACCTGTAGCCAGCGAATCGGCGTCGACGCGTCGCTCGGGTCGCCCAGGGCACGACCCCAGCGGGCGAGCACCTGGAACTGGGCTTGAATCCGCTGTCCCTGATCGTCGACGACGACGAGCTTGTCGATTGCCCGCAGATCGTCCTCTTTGGCGATCGGGATCGCCGAGAAGGCGACCTCGCGTAGCCTGGCGAGGTTCCGGTCGTTCCGCACTTCGAGATCCGCCAGCTTTACATGGCTTCCGCTCGGTGGGAGACCGAGCACGCCGAGGAGCACCGAGGGGTCGAAGGGCTCGTCGCTGTCGACTCCGTCTGGAGCGGCGTCGCTGCCGTCAGGGGGCGTGCTCGAATCCGATTCGACCAGGTCCTGCGTATCGCCCGCGAGCAGCGAGTCGTCATCGACGTCCCCGACGAGATCGATCGAGAGCACATCGAGGGTGTCCGCCATGCCGATGTCCGTC
>JAGQJP010000214.1 GCA_020430585.1 Myxococcales bacterium
CCAAGCGAGCGTCTCGACCTACGTCTGCGTACCCTAGTCCAACTCACACCGCGACCTGCTTTCGGAGGGCGATGCGGTGTTTCGATGTCGATCGACGCATCGCTTACCAGATGCCGAGCGAAGCACAGGAGCGCCGGGCTCCTTTGACACGCAGGCGGCCGGATCGTCTGCACGCAGCGCTTGCTCCACAACCAAGACGAACCGCCCGACTTGCTCTGCTCGAGCTTGTTGCCCTTCAGCTCAATCGCGTCCTCGCCCACCGATCGCGCTCCATTGGCCTGCGGACAATAGCCCGCGAGCTTTGTCACGGTCGGCCTGCGCGTCGTGTACAGGTAGACGTCCTTACACGGCATTCTCCTGTACGCTAGGCTGTCGCCTCGTCGTTCTTCCGGTAGCAGACCAAGAGCCGCCCAGCCGCGACGGTTTCGCAAGATTGGCGCCAAGATGTTGTCGGCTACCAGGCGATCCGGCGGCCGTCGCGATAGAAACCGCCCGAGGGGCCGTCGACAGCCAACGTGGCGGCCCAGACGATGCTCTCGCCGCCGGTCTCGAGGCTGCGTGGAGCCGCCGAGCCCCCCATATCGGTGCGCACCCATCCGGGACAGACGGCGTTGACGATCACGCCCGCCTCGGCCAGCTCGACCGCGAGAATGCGGGTGAACGCGTTGAGCCCGGCTTTCGAGACGCGGTAGGCCGAGCGGGGCCAACCGCCCGCCTCCACCTGGCCCTCCTCGGCGGCGCGCAGGAAGCGCAGGACCAGCTCGCGGAGCCCTTCGCGAGTGAGATCCGGGCTCTCGAGCTCGCGGCGCCGCGCGGGCGAGAACGCCGAGAGCTCACCCATCCCACTCGAAACCATCACGATCCGCGAGCCGCGACCGAGCAGCGGCACGAGCGCCTCCGTCACGTCGATCGCGCCGAAGAGATTGACCGCCAACGTGCGACGCGCGATCTCGCCGTCGAATCCGCTGAGCGAGACGCCGGCGTTGTTGACCAGAACGTCGAGCCGTCGGTAGCGCGCTTCGAGCTCGGCTCGAGCACTGGCGATGCTCGCCGGGTCGGCGACGTCGAGGGCGAGCGACTCGACCCCGAGCTGCGCCGCCGCCCTGTTCGCGGCCTCGGCGCTGCGAGCGCTCAGCACGACGCGAAAGCCCCGTGCCGCCAGCTGGCGACACGTCTCGAGCCCGAGCCCACGGTTTCCGCCCGTCACGAGCGCGACTTGGTCGGTGAGGGGCATCCCTCCTCCTCGCGTGTGTCTGTTCGCAGTATCTGACGAGTGAGGTCGGAGATCAAGCGGAGCCGAAAAGGGAGGCGGGAGACTCAGGGCAGGGTCGCGATGTTGACCGCTTCGACGTGGGTGTGCGGCTCACCCTGGAAGTAGAAACCGAGCTTGCCACCCGTGTAGGGCACGCCCGAGAGCGTGATCGTCTTGTTCGTCGCCCCTCCGAGGACCCGGATCGTGACGCTCGCCGTCGCGGGGGAGTCGGGGCGGATGTCGAGCTGCAGGGTGTAGCTCGTGTGCTTGACCCAGCCGGGATTGTCCGTCGCCTCGTACCAGAGCAACCCGACGCGAGCGGGGTCGAGCACGGGGGTCGGGCTCTCCTGCCCCGTCGAGAAGAAGTCCGCGCAGTTGGTGCTCTTGATCGTCGTGTGAAACAGCTTGACGCTCATCCCCGCTTGCGCGATTCCACAATCCTGCGAGCTCTGCTCGCCACCTTTCCACATGTAGAGCAGGAAGTTCGCGTCGTCCTTGTAGCCGAAGACGAGGCCGAACATGTCGGGCTGGGCGTCCGCGTCACTGTCGGGCCTGATCGTCGCGCGCAGTCGAATCGCGGTCGAGGCCGGGTAATCCGTCGACTGGAGCAGGAACGCCGCGTCGTTGTTGGCCCTCTCCTCCAGGCCAAAGCCCAGCGACGGCGTATCGACGAACGTGTACGACGCCGCCGTCACCCCAGCGCTGTTGCTCGGGTCGAACTGCACCCCGCCGAAGTCGTGCAGATTCTCGGGAACGCACATCACGGGCGCCGAGGGCATGCAGCCGAGTCGGCAATTCATCGCTTCGTAGGCCGTCCCGTCGGCGTTGCAGGTCTCGATCGCGTCGCCGTTGCAGCGCGTCGTGCCCGGTTGGCAGAAGCGACAGGCCGCCGTGCCTGGCCCGTCGGCGCAGACGAGCCCCGAGGTGCGGCAGTCGGTGTCGTCGTATCCGCTCTTGTCCGCCTTGCAGCTCTTGAGCGTATCGCCGACGCAGAAGGACGAGCTCCCCGTGCAGAGCGGCTCGAGGGTGAACGAGGAGTAGCTCACCTTGTCCTGGGAGAAGTTGTAGAAGCCGAAGCGCCCCTCGCGGATCTGGGGATTGGCCAGCGGAATCGGCGAGATCGTCTGCGCGGGGTCGTGGCCCTGGCGGTAGCGGATCGTGTTCGTCAGCCAGTCGACGGAGATCTCGGCCAGGGGCTCGCCGGCCGTCGAGAAGCGGACGCTGAAGCCATCGGGATAGAACACCAGCTCGAAGTCGTAGTCGGTGTCGAACTCCCAGGCGATCGGCAGATCGCTCGCATCAAACAGCGTCTGGACGCGCGGAGAAGCCGGGTCCTTCGGGTCCCAGAATTCGCGGCAGTTCAGCTCGTCGGCCTGCGGTTTCTGCACGAGCTTGATGCTGATCCCGAGCGAGGCGAAACCGTTCTCGTTCGAGGTCTGGGTCGCCCGCTTCCAGTCGACGACGTAGAACGACGAGGCCGTCGACTTGTCCAACAGATCGAGGAGCTTGGTCTCGCTCGTCGACGGATGCTTGACCTGCTGCTTCACGACCGCGCCGTCGAAGCCGAAGATGAAGCCGATGAAGTCGTCGTCTGGGCTGGTCTTCGATGTCACGCGGAGCCGACCGTGGATCCGCACGTTCGAGAGGACGGCGCTGTGCAGCAACGTCGAGGGCGGGGCGTTCATGGTCTGGACCGCGGTCTTGTTCTGGTCCGAGAAGGTGTAGCTCGCGGCGAGGGGATCCTTCGCGGAGATCACGCAGATCCCCGGGTTGGCGAGGTGCACGGTCTGCCAGGTCGCGAGATTGAGGGTGCAGTTCGCCACGCCGTCGGTCGTCGTGCAGGACTGCCCGGAACAGGCCACGCTGACCCAGGCGGTGCCGTCGAGGTTGCAGACCTCGAGGGTGTCGGAGTCTTTGCACTGGCTCTGGCCGGGTGTGCAGACCGTCGACGAGCTGTCGCTCCCGAGGTCGGAGGTCAGATCTGGCGTCTCCTGATCGAGGGTGGTATCCGCCTCGAGCAGGTCAGAGGTCGCCGACGTATCGAGCAGCCCATCGCCGCCGAGATCCGGCGTCTCGACGTCGGGGCCGAGCTGGTCCTGCTCCAGGTCGTCGGACACGACGGCGTCGGGCTGCCCGCAGCTCGGGCCGACGCAGTCGCTGACGCTGAGGGTGACCCGGCTCGATCCGGGAGAGGCCTCCTCGTAGAGCGCCACGGGTGCGCCGTCCCAGATCGTGCCGCGATCGAAGCGCTGCTCGAGGCCGATCGTCAGCTTGCCAGGCGCCACCGCGGTCAGCTCGAACGTCGTCGACGCGCTGATCGTCTTCTGGACGCCGATCGCCACGTAGTTGCCGTCGCTCTTCTTGCAGCAGACCGCCTCGAACTCGACATTGTTCGGGCCCGTGCCGTAGAACTGGGACGGCGGGCTGTCACAGCTCTGGCGTTCGCCGACGAACACGCTCTTCTTCTCGTCGTTCTGCTCACAGACCCCCGCGGGGCACGAGGTCTGCTTGTGATCGCAGGTTCCCTGGAAGCGGAAGTCGTAGTACTTGTCGCAGAGGCCGAGCTGTGCCGTGTTCGGCAGCTGCTTCTGATTGTCGTCGCACCAGCCGCGGGTCGTGGGCGCGTAGGTCGAGCGGGGCGGCAGCGTTCGGGGCGAACCGACCAAGGAGTAGCAGCCGTTCTGGCAGGCATTTTGCGGCGGCGAGCTGTAGTAGACCGTGGTCGTGGCCACGGGCCAGGGCTCGGTTCCCGAGAAGCAGCAGACCGTGTCGCAGCGGTCCGGAGCGACGAGAGAGCCCGAGAGCGGCTTGCAGGCATCGTTTCGCTCGGCGTCGTCGAGCGTCTCGACGTAGGGGTTCCACGCCGCGAAGGCGATCACGCTGCGGTAGCGCGCTGGACGGCAGACCCCCTGAATACAGG
>JAGQJP010000215.1 GCA_020430585.1 Myxococcales bacterium
CCTCGTCGAGAAGAAGGGTGGCGGCTGCACCGACGAGTACGGCTGTTGGGCGATCTTCGGAACGACGAAGAAGATGAGCGCCGCCGACTGGGAGTTCACCCCGATCCTCCACGAAAAAAGCGCCTTGACGGGCTACAAATCGAACGGCAAGATCCCACGGATCTTCTCGTTGACCAACGACGACCGCTTCTTCGCGGTCTTCGAGGCCGTCGACGACGGCTCGGGCGGTAGCAACCCCGACGCGCTGGCGATCGTCGTCAAGACGCGCGGTGTGGCCACCCTCGACCACGAGCGCTACCTCGACATCAACGGCGGCTTTCTCTGGCTCGCCGCAGGGGCGGGAGACCGCTACGCGATCTTGGACTCGACGGGCTACAGCGGCTACAACCTAAAGACCAAGGCGAGCTACCCGATCGCGGCACCGAGCCAGGTGCTCGCGAGCGGCACGCTCGGCGCGGCGAACAGCTTCCGCTTTGGCGCGATGAGCAATGGCGGCCACTTCGTCTTCACCGCCCCCGTCGACGGCGTGCTCTCGGTGCTGCGCCACGACACGACCAAGCTCGAGGTGCTCTTCAAAGGCGGCGATCCCGCCCCCGACGTGCCGAACAACCCAAAGACCGACCCGAGCGGAACGGGACAATACCCCCTGGTCAACGCCCACGGGTACACGGTGTTCTGGGGCAAGCTCGACACCACCGAGCCCGACGTCACCGCCGAGAATGCGAGCTGTCTCTGGGCGGCCAACGCGAAGGGTGAGGTCCGCCTCGTCATTCGCGAGGGCCAACCGATCACCCTCCCTGGGCTAGGGAGCAAGACCGTCAAGACCTGGAACCTCGGCTCTGGTCCCTGGCGCGCCGACGGCTTGGCGGGCGTGCTCAACGACGACGATCGGCTGGCGGTCAGCGTCACCTTCAGCGACGACAGCGTCGCGATCGTCCTGTTCCACCTCGTCCACTGAGCCAGCGCCGCCCCTCGCCGAGACGCTCCGCACGCTGGACGATTCGCCGGCGAACGCGTATACTGACCACCACGTAAACGAAATCGACGAGCGCGGCCAGACGAGGACGGACTTGTCGCGACGCCAGCGAGCACCTTCGGTTCGACGCCGAGCCCTCGCCCGACGCGCGCACGCCGCGACGCTCACACGCAAGGAGGGAAACGATGCGTGGTTGGATGTTGTTCGCCGTTCTGTTCCTGGGTTTCACAGTCGCTGGATGCACCAACAAGATCTCGGGCAATGTCACAGTGGACGGGAAAGCGCTGAGCTTCAAGTCCTGTCGCTCGGGTCAGGTCTACGGCTTCGCGGGTGTCGAGCTGAAAGCGGCCAGCGGTGAGCGGTTGCGCCTGGTGATGACCCCCAGCGGACACAGCGTCGCCGTCTATTTCAACGCCTCGAGCACGACGGGCGTCACCATCGGACGCTGCGGCCCCTTCGAGCTGCGGCGCCAGAATTCGACGGTCAACAAGGTGACGAACGTCGCCGGCAAAGCGACCCTCGATTGCAAGACGAGCGTCGCGATCAAGGGCGAGGTCAGCTTCGAGAACTGCCACTGATCCCTCCCCTCCCCTCGGTTTGTTCCAAAAAATGTGCACCCCATTGCAAAAAACTTTTGCAACCAGATGCAAAAAGTTGCTAGGCTACTCCCATGAGAGACGGATCGACAACGGCGCAATCGACGCCATCGACGGGAGCGGAGCGCGACGAGCTGATTCGGCGGGTGCTCTACTCGTTGCTCGGGCTCGCGTCACGCTTGAGTCGGCGCTTCGTGTTCAGCTTGCGAGAGCTCAATCACTGGCTCGAGATGGCGTACTTCCACGAGTTGCGCAAGGCGGGGATGACGCTCAAGCAGATCGCCGAGCGGCTCGAGATCAGCCTGCGCAAGGTCTCTCTGCTCTCGTCGCGGCTCAAAGAGAACTTCTTCATCCCCGAAAAGGAGCACGCCCTGCCTCGGCGGATCGAGTTTCTGCTGTGGGCCGAGCCGATGAGCGCGCTGCGCATCAAGCAAGTCCTCAAATCGGAGTACGAGCTCGAGGCGATCGAAGCGGCGATCTCGGTCTTGGCGGAACAGCGGCGGATCCAGCTGGTCTCCAACGGTGTGACCGAGATGTACGCCCTGAGCAAGCGCAGCGCCCGCCTCTACCAGGGACAGCTGATGAGCCGGATCGACGGGCTGAACCATCTGCTGCAAGTCGTCGGA
>JAGQJP010000216.1 GCA_020430585.1 Myxococcales bacterium
CGCCCCGTGCTGCTTCAGCTTTTCGACGATCTGAGCCACCGTCGAGCGCTTCTGGCCGATCGCGACGTAGATGCAGAAGACGTCGGTGTTCTTCTGGTTGATGATCGTGTCGAGGGCGACGGCGGTCTTGCCCGTCTGGCGGTCGCCGATGATCAGCTCTCGCTGCCCGCGGCCGATCGGGGTCATCGCGTCGATCGCCTTCAACCCGGTCTGCAACGGCTCGTGCACCGACTTCCGCGGGATGATTCCCGGCGCCTTGACGTCGATCTTGCGCCGCTCGGTGGCGTCGATCTCACCGGCACCGTCGATCGGCGCGCCGAGGGCGTCGACGACGCGCCCGACGAGACCCTTGCCGACGGGGACCTGGATGATCTGCTCGGTGCGCTTGACGATGTCGCCCTCTTTGATCCGGTGAGCCTCACCGAAGAGCGCGACGCCGACGTTGTCCTCTTCCAGGTTGAGCACCATGCCGCTCACGCCGTGAGGGAACTCGAGCATCTCTCCGGCCATCGCGCCTTCGAGACCGTAGACGCGGGCGATCCCGTCGCCCACCGACAACACGGTACCGGTCTCTTGAACCTGTACGGTGCGATCGTAGTCCTCGATCTGCTTCTTGATGATCTTACTGACTTCACCAGCTTTCAGTTGCATCGGGGAACCTCTGTCAATTGGCCGTTAGCAGTTCGTGTTTGAGATTTCGCAGCTGAGATTGGATGCTTCCGTCGATGACGAGGCTCCCGACGTGCAGCCGGATCCCCGCGATCAGGTCGGGATCTTCTCGGGTATCGATCTCGATCGTCTTTCCCGTCAAATTCTGCAGGACGTAGCGGATCTTCATCACGTGTGTCTTGTTCAGCGCCACGGACGCCACCGCGACGACCCGAAGCACGCCCTTCTTGGCGTCGACCGCGTGGGTGTACTCGCGAATGATATCCTCGAGGGCGTCGAGGCGCTGGTTGTCGATCATCACGATCAACGCATGGGTCGCGATCGTCGAAAAGCTGCCGCGGCTCGCCAGCTCGCGGACGACGCTCTGCTTGTCGCGAACGGCGACGCTCGGATTCTCGAGCAGGTCCCTGAGCTCGGCGTTCTCGAGCAGCAGCGCGTGAAACTCGGCGAGCTCTTGCCCGACCTTGTCGAGCAGCTTCTTGTCGTCCGCCAATTCGATCAGCGCCGTCGCATAGCGGCGCGAAATACTGCCTGCGCTCATTGGAGCTCACCTGCCGACTTGAGTTCCTCGCGGTCCTTGAGAGAGTCGATGAAGAGGGTGATCATCTTGGTCTGCGCAGCGTCGTCGAGATCCCCGCGGATCTTCGCCTCGGCCTTTGCCAGCGCCATCGCCACGAGCTCGTCGCGCACCTTCTTGCGAACGCCGCGGAGCTCCTGTTGGACGAGGAGGTCGGCATTGCGCTCGAGCTTCGCGGCGGCGCGGTCCGCAGACTCGATCATCCGCTTCTTCGCCAGCTCACCCTCTTCGGCGAAGTGCTTGCGCATCGCTTCGAGCTCGTCTTCGAGCTGATCGAGCTTGCTCTTCGCTTCCTCGTACTTGGCGATCGCCTCTTCCCGCAGCTTGCGCGATGCCTCGACCTGCTCGCGGATCATCTCCGCCCGGGTCGTGAGGTAGTTCGAAAGAGGCTTGCGCACGAAGGTATAGAGTAGAAACACCATCGCCAGAAAATTGATGATGTAGTAACCGTGGATCTTGAATTCGAAGCCACCGCTGGCGTGCGCCAGATTGGCGCTGAGCAACACCGCGAGGAACAGCCATGTGCGTACCATCGACAACCTACCGGCTCAGGTTCTATCCAACAGTTTTTCGACGATCAGCGTCGCCAGTACGTCGCTCTCGTTCTCGGTCTCGCGGCGACTCTTCGTCAGCGCCTCTTGTAACTCGGCGCGCCCCTTCTTGACCTGCTCGTCCACGCGTTGGTGCGCCGCTTTGAGGATCTCTTGCTCCCTCGCCTGGCCTTCGTTCTTCATCTCGTTGATCGCCGAGTAGGCCCGGTCCCGCGCCTGATCGACGGACTCCCGTCGCTGCTCGACCAACTGTTGCGCTTCGAGGGACATGCTCTCGGCCTCGGCTCGAGCGCCGGAGATCGACGCACGGCGGTGGTCCAGGTTACGCTGGAGGGGCTCGAACAAGAGCTTGTTCAGTGCGATCATTAATAGCAGGAAAACGCCGAGCTCGACCACAAAGGTGTAATCGAGATCCACGAGCCCCATCGAGAGCGGCGAGTGGGGAATAAATTCTAGAATATTCATACGATTAACCACATCCTCATCCCAACGCAGGTTGTATCGCTAACACACCGCTCGTCGGTTTGTCAAGCCTTGGAAGATCGGGCCGGTGCAGCCATCGAAGGGGTCTTGCTTCCGGCTCACGGGCCCGCGGCTCGATTTCCCGGTTGCCAATGTCGAGCTTCGCGTTAGAATCAGGCCTCCAACGCACGATCGACCATCGCACAGCGGAGCCGTATGCAACCCCACGAACAAACCAAGCTTTTCCGTCGGCTCGGCGCTCTGGCGCGCGGGGCCGCGCTCTTCGCGCTGATCGTCAGCTCGACGCTGCCGAGCTGTCGACGTCGCCCGAGCGACCCCGACGATCAGCCGAAACCGGAGGTCGTCGCCCCACCGCCCGTAATGCCCTACTACCTCCGCTCGCTGAAAAAGGAGCTCAACGAACGCTATCGGCGCCCTGCGGCTGATCCGAAGTTGCCGATCCCCCTCGCCGCCCCCCACTATCGGCGAGCCCTCGAGCTGCTCTTGGCGCTTCCGAAGAAGGAACAGACGACACCTGCCGATCCCCGGAGCGCTGCGATTCTAGACGAGCTCCGCAAAGGCGGGCGCGCTGCCACCGGACGAAGCCCCTTCGCCCTCGGAGGCAACGCGCACGCCCAGGGATGGAAGCGTGTGCGAGCCCTCGCAAGGGCGCTCGTCGGCCTGCTGCGCGCATCGGCGGAGGCGCGTCTGGCGAAGGGTGACTGGCTCGGCGGCGTGGCCGACGCCATCGCCACGCTGCGCGTCTCCCACGACTTCCGCCGCGGAGCGAACCTCGTGCTCTGGACTGGACTGGTGCGAGACGAGAACGCCTTCCTCGACCGCCTCGGGGCGCGACTTTCGACCGGATCGCTTCCAGCGGCCGCGCTCACGGCGCTGCGAGACGGACTGGCGCTGCTCGAGCGGACGATGCCGACCTATCTCGACGCGCTGCGTCTGAACGCGCTGGTGATGGAAGGCAAGTTCACCTCGTCTTTCGACAAGCAGTGGAAACCGCCAGCCGGCCTGCTCAGCCCGCGCGAACAGACCGCGGCGCGCCTCCAGGACGTAGCGCGGAACGGCAAAGCGATCGCCACCGCCTGGATCTTCTCGCGGGTGCTGCAGGCCAAGCTGCAAAAGGACCTCGCCGGAAAGGCCTGGGTCGAGCTCGAACGCGGGCTGTTGCGTGTCGAGGCCAAGCTGGCGCAGACCAAAAAACGCGGTCCGACGATGATGATCCGCTCGTTGCGCTCGACGACGCGCCGCGCCGTCAGCCCACGCCAGCGCATGCGCTTGCTGCGAGTGGCCTGCGAGCTCCTTCTCAGCCGCGGCGCCAAGGGCCGCTTTCCGGCGCAGCTATCGGAGCTGAAGCTCGCGCCGAAAGCCGATGATCCCGCGACGGACAAACCGTTCGTGCTGCGCGTCGAGGGAGCGGGCGTCCGCCTCGAGTCGCCGCGGGATCTGGGGTTCGACCAGCGACGCCAGAAGAAGAGCCGCGGACCCGCACCACGTCTGATCTTGCGGATTCTTCCCGGAGCCTGAGCGTCGCATTCGGGAAGGATTGCGCCCCCGCACGGAGTTGTGTATGGTTGGACGTTTGGTGAGATTGGCGAGGTTTTCGTGCTGGAGTTTCTGAACAAGCGGTTCACCGTCGTCGCCGGCAAAGGCGGGGTCGGGAAGACCACTCTTTCGGCGGCCCTCGCGCTCGCGGCGGCCCAGCAAGGCAAACGCGTGCTGATCTGCCAGCTCGACACGACCGAAAAGCTCGGGTCGATGTTCGGCAAACCGAATCGCGTCGGCTACGAGCCCTGCGAGCTCGCCCCCAACGTCTACAGCGTACACATCAAAGCCAAGCTAGCCCTCGAAGAGTACGGGATCATGAAGCTGCGCTTCAAGCGCGTCTACAAGATGATCTTCGAGAACGAGCTGGTGATTCGGCTGCTCGACCTGATCCCGGGAATGGATGAGCTGGTGATGATCGGCAAGGCCTGGTACATCGAACAGGAGCTCGATCGCAACGGACGCCCCCGCTACGACATGGTGATCGTCGATAGCCCAGCGACGGGGCACGGTGTCAGCCTCTTTCGGCTGCCCCACGTGATCCTCGAGGCGGTGACCGTCGGGCCCCTCGCCGAAGAGATGCGCAAGATCCAGCAGC
>JAGQJP010000217.1 GCA_020430585.1 Myxococcales bacterium
TCATCCCGATCACCTCGGCAGAGATCGTCGGGTGCACGTGGAGCAGCGTCAACTCCGCACCTGTGGCGCGGGCGAGCGCCGCGGCGAAGCGGACGGCACGCAGCGCACCGTCAGAGCCGTCGACGGGGACCAAGATTCGAGAAAACCCCACTGTCATGGCCTCCTCCTCGCGCGGGCGTACGTGCTTTCGCGCTCGATCCCACTCTACCTCGGTCGGCGCCGTCAGGCGATGACGGGCGTCAACGGCGGCGTTGACACACGTCAAGGAGTCGGAGTTGCAGTCATTTTGCGGGACGCGGCTTGATCCCGGTCATGGAAGAATCGGCGGCGGCGCCGTAGAATGTCGGTGGTAGAGAAGCGCTTCAACCGCGTCGAACGCGAGGGGATCAACCATGAGAAACCTCGAAAAGATTGTGGAAACCCAGATCAGACTGTGGTCCAGTCGCGCCGCCGCCGAGTCCGAGCGAGCCCCGAAACGTCGCGATTTTTGGCCGAACATCACCATTTCTCGGGAGTTCGGCAGCCGCGGCGCAGCCCTCGGTCGGCTCCTCGCCGAGCGGATCGGCTTCTCGTTCTGGGACAAGGAGCTCGTCAGCGCGATCGCCGACGAGTCGGGGGCGAATCGAGCGATCATCGAGTCCCTCGACGAGACCCGCCGCAACGCGATCGAGGACGCCGTGCAGGGCGTGCTGATGGGAACGCGGCACACCACCGAAGACTATGTCTTCAACCTCGTGCGGTTGATCCGCACGATCGGCGAGCACGGTCGTGCGGTGATCGTCGGGCGCGGCGGCCACTACGTGCTTCCACCCGCCGATGCGCTGCGCGTGCGCTTCGTGCAGCTCTTCGACGACCGCGCCGGGGCATACGCCGCCCGCGAGGGTCTCGACGAACGAAAGGCGCGTGCGTACGTCGATCAGCAAGAGAAGGAGCGCTCGAGCTTCGTCAAGAAGGTCTTCCGCCGCGAGCTCGCCAACCCGCTGGACTACGACATCGTGCTCAACCTTTCGACGATCGGCGAGCGCTCGGCGATCGAGCTCGTCACCCGCGCCTACGAGTTGCGCTTCGCCCGGGTCCTTCCGCACTGATGCGTGACGGTCTTTCGGCGAAGACGACCCTCAATCTCCGATGTAGCGCTCGAGGTAGCGGAAAGCGGGGGTCAGCTGACCGTTGTAGAGCAGCGTCGCGCGGCGCACGGCGATCGGCAGGTCGCTGCGCTCGAAGGGCAGCTGCAGATCGGCGGCGACGATCTCGCCGATGAAGGGCAACAGGCTCTCGGAAAAGTGGAGCGAGGCATCCATCGGCAGCTCGGCGGGCAAATTGTCCACGGCGAGGATTGCCGGACCGCGCCCCGACACGCCCATCCGCAGCTCCGCCGTGTCGGGATCATAGACGTAGCTCGGACTGTCGGGGTCCGTCGTTTTGATGGTGCACTCGATCGAGCCGCGGACATCACAGGTGATGTCGGCGATCAGACGAAGCTTCGAGCGTCCCGAGGCCAAAAGCCGACTGAGGCCGACGTTGGTGACCAACCGCGGGTAGCGCTCGTCCCAATAGATCCCGTTGACCAGGACCGCGATGTGCCGCAGATAGCGCTCGAAGACCGAACGATAACGCGCCGGATGTGCGTAGTATTCGTCGAGCTCGAACGGTCCGTCGTCGGTGCGCTGCATCATATCTTGCTCGGAGAAGACGACCTTGCAGAGCTGACCGCCCTTCGGTGGCCCTTCGCGTAAGAGCGTGCGCGCGGCGACGACGGTGTGCGGCAGCAGATCGAAGACCTCCTGGGCGCCCCGCGAGACATTCCCCTCGCCCGTGAAGGCGACGACGAGGGGCTGCAGAGAGTCGGGCAGCGGATCGGTGCGCAGGGCGATCGCCAGCCGGGTCACCGCTTCCATCGCGGCGTCGAGGTTCGCGTAGCAGTGCGCCATGCTCACCTCGGAAAACGGCGTCTCCATCCCCTCGGCGGCGAACCGCTCACCGAGGAGGTGCAGGCTGTCGATCATCCCCGCCTGCCCCGCCTGGCGCCCGAAAAAGAGCAGTCGGCGCCCCGAGGCGTCGGTGATCTTCTCGTAGTCGATCAGCGTGCAGCCGAGCTCGGCCATCCGCTTGAGCATCGGCATGTTCTGCGCCTGACCTTTGATCGTGTGGGAGAAGCAGGCGTAGACCGTGTTGGGCTGGATCGTCTCGACGGGGATCTCCTTGACGGCAAAGATGACGTCACAGCTCGAGAGATCCTCGCTCACCGTCGCGCCAGCGTCGCGATAGGCGTCGTCCTGAAAGACGCGGCGCGGTGATGGTTGCACGATCCCCCGCACGTCTGGACGTCGTTCGATGATCGCTTTGAGATGTCGCGGGATGATCGGCGTCCGCCGCTCCCAGCGGTTCTTGTCTTCTCGTCGGATTCCCAGGGTTCGCATCGGCTCCACCTCGTGGCCCGATTAGAAGCGAAGGTTGCGTCACTGTCAACCATCCCAGCCACCCGTGGCGCGCGTAAGCGCTTCGCGCCACGCTCCATGCGGACGCGCCCGTCGGGCGGCTCGCGATCAGAGCAGGAAGGGGATCACCGCCCGCCGTTCGGCTGGATAGTCGGGAAAGGTCTCTTTGTACCAGCGATGGTGCGCGATGGCGCGCGGCAAGAGGTTGGCGATGGTGAAGGCCGCGAACGATGCGCCAGCGAAGGACCAGGTCGCCAGCGCCCAGCCTCCCCACTCCAACATCTCACCGAAGTAGTTCGGGCTCGAGATGTAACGGTAGAGCCCGCCGCGAGGGATCTTGTAGCCCGCCTCTCCGGGCTTGCGCAACGAGCGCAGAATCGCGTCGGCGTGGCGGTTGACGGCGTAGCCGAGGACGAAGAGCGCGACGCCGACGAGGAAGCGCGGGTCGCCGAGCCATCCCGTCGCGTAATGGCCCAACCAGCCGAGGGCGAGGGCGTTGGCGCTGGCATTCATCAGGTTGAAGATGAAGCCCATCGCGGCGACGGCGACAGGTGTCGGCTTCGACGCCGAGGTTCGAATCGTGAAGGGATACCACAGCGCGCGGTGGACGTAGTGCGAGAGCCACAACAGCACGAGCACGAGCACAACTGGCTGAGCGCGCAACGGCCCCGCCGTGACGACGATCGCAAAGAGAAAGACCGAGGGCGACTCCATCACGACCCAGGCCCAGCGCGTGCTCATCGTTGGACCCCAGCCCGTTCGCGTGTGCCTGCCGTAGGGCGCCGAGACGAAGAAGAGCGAGAGCAGTGTGAGCGGCGACAGCAGCAACAGCGCCCAGCAGAGTGTCGAATAGGCGGAGGCGATCGTCACGCAGTCCTCCGACCCGCCCCAGACGGGACGGCGAGCGAGATTGATTGACAAATCATAAACAAAAATGCAACAACTGGATCATGATCGACGTCGACCCACTCCGAGTGCGCCGTCTCCACGCGGCACCGCCTCGGCCCGCAGGCGCGTTCGTGCTGTATTGGATGATTGCGCAACGGCGGCCGTTTTACAACCACGCGCTGCAACACGCCGCCCATTGGGCCCAGCGTCTCGGGCGCCCACTGGTCATCCTCGAGGCGCTGCGGACGAACTACCCCTATGCCAGCGAGCGCCTTCATCGCTTCATCATCGATGGGATGGTCGACAACGCGCACCGCTTCGCCTCCTCGGGGGCGCTCTACTACCCCTATCTCGAACGCGAGCGCGACGGCGGCAAAGGCCTGCTGCACGAGCTGGGCGAGCTGGCGGCGCTGGTCGTGACCGATCACGCGCCCGGCTTCTTCTTTCCTCGGATGCTTCGCGCGGCCGCCGAGACTCTCTCGGTCCGCCTCGACGCCGTCGACAGCAATGGCTTGCTCCCCCTCGCCCTTGCCGGGAGGACCTTCGCGTCGGCGTACCACTTCCGCCGATTTGCGCAACACCACTGGCCGCAGGCACTGGGCCGATTGCCGCTGGCCGATCCCCTCCTCGGACGCGCGCTCCCCCGGGCCCCCGCGCTGCCCGAGAGTCTTCTGCGACGCTGGCCCTCGGCGGCCGAGGAGCTAGGAGAGACTGGGGCGCTCGACCTCGCTGCGCTTCCGATCGACCACGCCGTCCCTGCGGTCCCCGCTCTTCCAGGGGGACATGTCGCGGCGCGCGCGCGTTGGCGCGGCTTTCTCGCGAAGAAGCTCGACGGCTACGACCAGCGACGCGCCCACCCGGACTACGATGGCGCCAGCGGATTGTCCCCCTATCTCCATTTCGGTCAGATCTCGTGTGTCGAGCTGATCGACGACGTGATCCAGCGCTTCGCGCTTCTGCCGCACCAGCTCGAACCCAACCGCGGGCAACGAGACGGCTACTGGGGCCTGCCCGCTGGAGTCGAAGCATTCCTCGACCAGCTGCTCACCTGGCGCGAGCTCGGGCTCAACTACAGCGCGGGGCGCCCGATCGGCCCTCCGCGGCTGGCGGATCTGCCCGAGTGGGCGATCCGGACGCTCGAGCAGCACCGCGACGATCCGCGTCCGAGTTGCTACTCGCCAGACCAATTCGACGCCGCGGCGACCCACGACGAGCTCTGGAACGCCGCCCAGCGTCAACTGCGCCGCGAGGGCACGATCCAGAACTACCTGCGGATGCTCTGGGGCAAGAAGATCCTCGAGTGGAGCGCGACACCGGAACAGGCGCTCTCGACGATGTTCGCCCTCAACGACCGCTACGCGCTCGATGGCCGTGATCCGAACTCACACAGCGGGATCTATTGGATTCTGGGGCGCTACGACCGCCCATTCGGACCCGAGCGGCCGATCTTTGGGAAGATCCGCTACATGAGCTCGGAATCGGCTCGGAAGAAGCTCCGCCTCACGAGGTATCTCGCCGAGCTCTCCGATTGATGCGAGCGCTCGAACGGCGCCGACGCGCCGACGCGCTCTCCGTCGGGGCCATCAAGCCTTGGCCGAGCGCCCCTCGGGCAGCATCGCCAGCCGGCGGCGAAAGTGTTGGAGGTCATCGACGACGAGTGTGCCGTGCTCTTGCAAGAGCTGTCGGTGGCTCGAAACCGCGCGACCGCCGACAATCAGCGGAATCCCGGGCAGAAACTCGCGCAGCTTGCGAAGCTCGCGGGCGACACGACCCTCGTCGTCGATGAAGACCATGCTCAAGGCGACGGCGCTGACCTCGTAGCGTTGAACGAGGGCAGCGATCTCTTCGGTCGGCAGATTCGGTCCGAGGTAGAACACGCACCAACCTTCGATCCCCGCGGCCACCGCGGCCATCAGCGCGCCGAGCTCGTGCAACTGGCCCGTCAGAGTGCTGATCGCGATCCGTTGTCCCGCAACCACCGCCATCTGCGTGTCACTGAGCATGTTCCCGAGGAATGTTCGCATGATCGCCGTCGCCATGTGCTCGTGCGAGACGCGCAACGACCCGTCGCTCCAGTATTCGCCGATCCGCTCGAGCAACGGCGTGACGACGGTCTCGAGCAAGAGCGGCCGACTCAGCGACACCGATGCCCGCGAGAGGGCGCCCTGCAGGCGCGCGGGATCCATCTCATCGATCGCTTGAAAACAAGCGTCGAGGACGTCGTCGGGTTCGAAGTCGCCCGAGAGCGCTGAGCGGCCCGGACTCGGGAGGACCACCGACGCCGTCTCGTCCTCGCGGCAGAGGGCACGCAGCTCGTCGGTGCTGAGCTGTGCGATCTGTCCGATGCTGCGCCCGATCTTGATCAGTCGATGCAGGAGCTGGAGACGCTCGATGTCCTCGTCGGTGTAGAGGCGGCGGTTGGTCTCGGTACGCTCGGGGGTGACCGCCAGATAGCGCTTCTCCCAGATACGAATCACGTGGCTGGTCAGGCCCGAGCGGTTCGCAGCGACCTTGATTGGATGCTTTTGATCGCCACTCATCTGGAACTCGCTCCCGGGACCGCCGTATTGACCCCAGCGTACGCAACCGTCTATCTTTTGTCAATGTTTTGTGGTGGCTATGCTTCGCTACCGAACCCGAGGATCAGCTGATCGCCCGATTTGTCGTCGCGCTTGGTCTCGAGGAACCCGCGATTCTTGCACTCGAGGATCAGCTGGCTGAAGCTGCGGTAGCCATAGAAGGTCTCGTCGAAGTTCGGGCGCTTGCGCTTGAGCGTCTGCTTGACCAACGAGCCCCAGAGGTTGCCCTCACGCTCCTGAAACAGCGCTTCGCAGGTGTCGAGGACCAGCTCGATCGCCTCGTCTTTGTTGCCGATCTCGTCCGAGTCGCGGGGCGGCTCCTTCTTCGCCTCTTTGTCTTTGGCCTCTTTGTCCTTGGGCTCTTTGCTCTCGCGCGGCTCCTTGCCGCCGTCGCGTCGCGACCCCTTGCCCTTGCTCTTGGCCACCTGCTGCTTCTTGCGCACGAGGTCGTCGTAGTAGATGAACTCGTCGCAGTTCTCGATCAACAGGTCCGACGAGCTGTTCTTCACGCCGACGCCGATCACCATCTTGTTGTTCTCGCGCAGCTTGGAGACGAGCGGTGAAAAATCGCTGTCCCCCGAGAGCACGGCGAAGGTGTCGACGTGGGTTTTGGTGTAGCAGAGGTCGAGGGCATCGACGACGAGACGGATGTCCGCCGAGTTCTTCCCCGAGTAGGAGACGTGGGGTATCTCGATCAGCTCGAAGGACGCTTCGTGCATCGCGCGCTTGTGCGATTTGTAGCGATCCCAGTCGGCGTAGGCCTTCTTGACGACGATCTTGCCCTTGTCCAACAAGCGCTCGAGGACGAGTTGGATGTCGAAGGCGTCGTAGTTCGCATCGCGCGCGCCGAGGGCGATGTTTTCGAAATCACAAAATACAGCGATGTTCAGTAATTGGTCTTCCACGCTCATGCCGCCTCCAATGCGACCCGGACGTCCGGTGTATCCGCTGATTCTATCGGCACTCGCGGCGGAGCGCCACTTTTCGTGGGTTCAACCCGTGGCGGAGCGGTAGACCCGAAAATGGGTGATCCCGGACGAGGTCAACCAGAGACCGAGAATGATGAAGACGAACCACCACTCGCTCGCGCCGCGGGTGATGTCGAAGAGAATGCGCAACGAAAGCCCGCAGAACCAGGCGGCGTCGATCAGAAACAGCCAGCGCGACGGCTTGTAGCGGTTGAGGAGACCGAGGACGACGAGCACCGCGCCCATCCCCATCCCGATGAAGTCGGCTTTCGGTGGGTCGCCAGCGATCGGCAATGAGAGCAGCATCAGCATCAGGCCGATTGGCAGCATGAAGCGCAGCCGTCGATTCAACGCGATGATCAGGTCGGCGCGTGTCGGCGGCCCGAGCCAGCCCCGGAATTGATCGAACTCTTCGCGCTCCAGCTGAAACGAGCGGCGGTCGCCGTCGGAGAACGAGACCACGATCGTCCGCGGCGCCAGCAGGCTATCGACGACCAACAGACGCAAAGGGAGAACCTCGCGGCGGATCACGTCGAGGACGGTGCCACCGTGAGAACGCAGCTGCAGGCGGTCACTGTAGAGCGAGAGCTGCCACAGATCGCCGTCGCCGGAGAGCTCGATCGCTTCGAGCTCGTGAATCGGATGCACACTCACGAAAACAATGTAGCACGGCGCCCCGACGGAAGTCACGCGCCACGAAGTCCGAGCGAGGCTCAGCGCTCGACGACCAGCGCAGCTCCCATTCCTCCGCCGATGCAGAGCGTCGCCAGGCCTCGCGATTTCCCGCGGGCGGCGAGGGCATGGAGCAGCGTGACGAGGATCCGCGCACCGCTCGCTCCAATCGGGTGGCCGAGAGCGATCGCACCGCCATTCACGTTGACCCGCGCGGGGTCGAGCTCGAGATCGCGCATCACCGCAAGCGATTGCGCCGCAAAGGCCTCATTCGCCTCGATCAGGTCGAGCTCTCCGACGGTGAGACCCGCCTTGGCCAACGCCTTCCGCGTCGCGGGCACGGGACCCAACCCCATCACATCGGGCGCGCAGCCGGCTGTGGCGTAGCTTCGAATCGTCGCCAGCACCGGGAGGTTGTGCTTTTTGGCCGCTTCACGCGAACAGACGACGAGCGCCGCCGCCCCATCGTTGAGCCCCGATGCGTTGCCCGCTGTGACGCTGCCGTCTTTCTTGAAGGCGGGGCGCAGCGCGGCGAGCTTGTCGACGGGCGAGAGCCGCGGATACTCGTCGACAGCGAAGCGCAGGGGATCGCCCTTCTTCTGCGGAATCTCGACGGCTGCGATCTCGTCGGCGAAGGAGCCGTTCGCGAGAGCCTCTTTCGCCTTGCGTTGGCTCTCGAAGGCGAAGCGATCCTGTTCGTCGCGCGTCAGGTTGTAGCGCGTGTTGATGTTCTCGGCGGTGATCCCCATGTGGACATCGTAGAAGGCGTCCCAGAGCCCGTCGAGGATCATCGTATCGGTGAGCTGCGCATGTCCCATTCGCGCGCCCCAACGTGCCGTCGGAAGCAGATAGGGCGCCATGCTCATGCTCTCGGTTCCGCCCGCCACGACGATCTCGGCGTCGCCGGCGACGATCGCCTGGGCGGCGAGCATTACGCTCTTGAGCCCCGAGCCGCAGACCTTGTTGATCGTCATCGACGGCACGCTGTTCGGGATCTTGCTGTGGATCGCGATCTGGCGCGCCACGTTCTGCCCCAGCCCGGCCTGTAGCACACAGCCGAAGATCAGCTCGTCGACCTGTTCGGGTGCTAGATTCGCGCGGGTGAGCGCCTCGCGCACCACCGTCTCTCCGAGTTTGGCCGCGCTGACCGCTTGCAGCGTGCCGCCGTACGAACCGA
>JAGQJP010000218.1 GCA_020430585.1 Myxococcales bacterium
CGCAGGCCCAACAAGAACGCGTCGCTCGCTGGCCGCTCGACGAGCACAACGTCGTCCGCCGCGGCGAGAAAGATCGGAACGAGCTCGAGATCTCGCCGCAACCGCTCGGCGGCGGCGCCCGGGTTGTAGGTACGCCCCGCCTCGGCGACGTAGCTCTCGACGGAGGGATCGAAGACGAAGACCCGCGGTGGCCGCCCTTTCGATTGCGAGAAGAGCTCGAGCCGCGTGATGAACGCCTCGGAGAAGCCGATTTGCCGCCGTGTTTCGATGTCGAACTCGAGCCCCTTGGCCCGCGCAGGCGAGAGCGGGAACTCGAGATGCTTGACGTAGGACTCCCATTCGGTCTCCCGCGGGTCGCGCCAGCGATTGAACCAGACCAGGCCGTGCTTCACGTGGCCGACCTCGTCACGGTAGACGGTGTCGAGGATCTCGGTCGTGCGCGCGTCGCCGAGGGTGCCGAAAGCCTTCTGATAGTAGAGGCTGTAGTCGAGGTTGGCCTGCTCGAAGGTCAGGCTCATCCGCGCCACGAAATCGAGGGGATCGCGCATATCGGCGATGCAGTTCCAGAAGAAGTCGTTGACGGGGATCTCGCCGAACTCGACACCCGTCTCGCGCATCCGCTCGAGGTAGAGCCGCATGTGCGTCTGCTCTTCTTGCATCGTCTGGGCGATCCCGCGGCGAAAGGAGGTCGGCGCGTCGGGGAAGCGAAGGAGCACGAGCGCCATCAGCTCGAGGGCGAGGAGCTCGTGGTTGGCGAAGAAATGCATCACGTAGCCGCGGAAGCGCTCCTCTTCGAGGTCCCGCAGCGTCGGGAAGGGCACCTTCGCGCGGTGCCGGTTGAGCTCGAGATCGATCTCTTTCGGGCGCACGGGAAAGCGCGGTGCCGTGAGCGCCAACCCGGGGTCGTGGTCTTCGAAACGACCGACGACGATCAGCTTGTCCGCCAGGCGGTCGGAATAGAGGATCGTCTCGGCGTAGCGCCGCAGCGAGATTCGGTCGGTCGTCGTGCTCTCCATCGGCCATCGGGTCGCGGGCGACCCTCTCACCTCCCAGCACACGATACCAGATCCGCTGCGCGTTGCCGATCACCGCAGGGGCTCTTTCCATCGAGGGGCCGATGCGCTAGGCTGGGAGGGGACAAATGATCGGAGGTGAGAGATGCGAGCCGAAGATGTGCTCGAATTTTGGTTCGGCGACGGGTCGACGGCGATCGCCGAAAAAAAGGGGCTCTGGTTTCGGGCGAGCGACGAGCTCGACGCCGAGATTCGCGCGCGCTTCGGATCGGCCGTCGAAGCGGCCCTCGCGGGGGGCTTCGGCGAGTGGCTGGCGACCGCGCGGGGACGGCTCGCGCTGATTATTCTCCTCGACCAGTTCACCCGCAATATCTACCGCGGATCAGGGGTCGCCTTCAGCGGCGACCTCCTCGCCCAACGCTATTGTCTCGACGGCCTGGAACGGGGTGATGACCGCTCCCTGTCACCGTACGAGCGCGTCTTCTTTTACCTTCCCCTCGAGCACGCCGAGGATCTGGCGCTACAAGAGCGTTCGGTGGCGCTGTTCGAGAACAATCTCAAATCAGCAAAAAAAACCGCCGCCGAAACGGACGCCGCGTCCTTTCTCGACTATGCGAGGCGGCATCGCGACGTGATCGCCGAGTTTGGTCGCTTTCCTCACCGAAATTCGAGACTTGGGCGAGAGACCCGCCACGCCGAGCGGCTGTTCCTCGAGCGTCCCGGCTCCTCCTTTGGCTGACCGCCGCGCCAGAAATATAAGCAAAATCAGCGTATTGTGTGTTTTTTCTCATTCTTGACACAGATCAAGGCTACAATTCGGTACTTGAGGCTATCATCGGATAGGAGTCGTGAGTTGCACAGGCGGAGGGCCAAGATGCGCGTTTTGGCGAAAGTTCTCACAATCGCGAACGAAATGCCCTCGGGTGACCGAGATCAAGTCCAGGATTGATCAGGCTCATGACATAAATCTCAAAGTTCGTGGAAGATGGGGCCAACTTTAGGAACTGTGTCGCAACCCACGGAGAGGGGGAACATATGACACATCGACTTTCAGCATTTTGGACAGTGGCTCTAGTGCTCACTCTCATCGTTGCGTTAGGCTGCGAAGGGAAAAAAGGTGCTCAGGGGGAGCAAGGTCTTCCAGGGGTGCAAGGGGAGAAGGGTGACCCGGGCGTCAAGGGCGACCCGGGCGACAAGGGCGACCCTGGCGACAAGGGCGACAAGGGTGACCCCGGTGACCAGGGTCCGCAAGGCCCCGCCGGCAGCCTCGACAAGTCGTGCCTCAACGCTTGTCACAGCCTGACCGGGATCGTCACCCAGTACAAACAATCGACGCACTTCCACGTCTTCGTCGGCACCTGGATCGACGACGGCGAAGTCGGCACCTGGACCGGCCAGAACCGTTCCTGCGCGACGTGCCACTCGATCGATGGCCTCGAGCAGCGCGTGACGGGGACCCTGTCGGTCAACGACGCCAGCAACGGGACCAAGCTCTTGCACCAGAAAGAAGGCCAGATCGGCTACGTCGACTCGACGGGCAAATACAGCGAGGCCGGCTATCTCGGCAACGCCACCGTGGCGGCGGTGTATTGCACGACGTGTCACAAGGTCGATCAGTCCAACGACCCGCACAAGACGGGCAAGCCGTACGCGTCGGGCGACTGGAAGCTGCAGACCCCGACCGACACGGCGCAGTACATCGAGAAATCGCCGGCCCCGGGCTTCCCCAATGGCGACGGCACCAAGTCGGGTACGCAGATCAACAACGGCGGCAAGGGCAACACCTGTATCATGTGCCACCGTTCGCGCAAGGACGTGACGAACTACATCACCGACTCGAACAAGCTGAGCACCCACTGGGGCCCGCACGAAGGACCGCAAGTCGAAGTGTACTCGGGTAAAGGCGGCTACGAGTTCTCGGGTGGTAATTTCGTCGGGACGTACAACTCGTCGTTCCACAGCACCTTCCAAGATGCGTGCGTGACCTGCCACATGCCGAAGCGCGCGGACAACATGGACATCGGCGACCACTCCTTCAAGCCGCAACTCTCGGCCTGTGTGAGCTGCCACGACGGCGCGACCAATTTCGACGTCAACGGCAAGGTGACCGAGTTCACCAACGCGATGAAGAAGTTCGAAGAAGCGCTCGTCGCCAAAGGCTGGATCACCCGCGACGGGACGACCCCGCTGGCGACCGCTCCGGGCAGCGACTTCGAGCTCGACGAGCCGCTTTCGGTCACCCTCAACAAAGACGAAGCCGGCGCGATGTACAACTGGCTGCTGATCGCGCGCTCGAAAGACATGGGCGTCCACAATCCGAAGTACGCCCGTCAGCTCTTGTTCGACTCCTACATGGCGATTACGGGTCTGGATGCGACGCAAACGGCGCTCGACCTCGGATATGCGCGCCCGTAATCTAGCTTGCTCCTCTTGGAAATCGCAGAGTGACGAGGCGCGCGCGATGTTCGCCTCGTCACTCGACCGACCGCGCTCTGCTCGTTCCTGATCGAACACACCGACCCTCCGGGGGGATGAGTCGGCGTGCGAGGGGCAGCGCGATCCCCCTCAGACCCAGTCCCGTTGCGAACGCTGCCAGAACCGATCCCAAAGCTGTTGCACGGTTTCGCTCAAGCCGACCGCGAACCTCTCCCGCAAGGGTCGGTGCGGGTGATAGCTGACTTTGAAGATTCGGTGCTCCGCCGCCAGCTCCCACAACAGCTCGTCCGAGGTCGCCACGCGGTCGACCAATTTCAGCTCGACCGCCTGCTGGCCATACCAGATCTCACCCGTCGCGACGCGCTCGATCTCGAGCTGCGGCCGATGCTCGGCGACGAGATTCTTGAAGAGTAGGTGGGTGTCGCCGATCTGCTCGCGCAGCTTCGCGCGCCCCTCGTCGGTCGGCGCGCCGAGAAGGCTGACGGTGCGCTTGAACTCGCCAGCCGTCACCTCTTCGTAGTCGATCTCGTGCTTCTGCAACAGCCGATGGAGGTTCGGAACCTGGGCGATCACGCCGATCGAGCCGACGATGGCGAAGGGGGCGGCGACGATCTGGTCGGCGACGCAGGCCATCATATAGCCGCCAGAGGCGGCGATCTTGTCCACACAGGCGGTCACGCGCAGCCCCGCCTGCTTGAGGCGCAGCAGCTGTGAGGCGGCGAGACCGTAGCTCGGCACCAGGCCGCCCGGGCTCTCGATCGAGACGATGACCTGGTCCTCTTTGCGCGCGCTGGCGATCAACAGCGTCACCGTCGTGCGCAACGCGGCGACCTGGCTCGCCCGCAGGTCCCCTTTGAACTCGACGAGGAAGACGTTCGCCTGGTCGCTCGACGCGCTCTGCAACGCTTTGAGCTCTTTCTTCTGCGCGCGGCGGTACTTCTTCTGCGTGCCCCGCGGGAGGATCGCCGTCTTCAGCTGGGACGAGAGCTCGCGCCAGCGCTGGTCGATCGGCTCCAGCTCGAGCTCAGGAACGCCGCGACTGCGCTGGACGAGGGACGCGATCAACAGGATCACGACGACGATACACGCCAGGATTACTGCGGCCTGCAGCGCGAACTGACCGAACTCCAGAATAAAACTCATGCTACCTCCATCAGACCCGCCGCAGCGGGTGAAGTTTTTGCCTCAGCCTGCACTTTGCCTGACAATATGGTTCAATGAAAGTGCCAGCGCTACCCAATTTCGAGGACGACACCTCGGTACAGAACGAGGCGACGCGCCTCGGTCGCATCTTCCAGGGGCGGGAAGAACAGCTGATCACGCTCTTGGCGAACCAGCTCTCGGTGCTCAAGGCGAAGGCGACGAGCTTTCTCAGCCTCTGCGGCATCGCGGTAACGGTTACCGGGTTCTCGGGGGCGCACATGATCCGCGCGGGCCATCTCTCGTCGGCGGCACTCGTTCTCGGGATCTTCTTGATTCTCGTAGCGGCGGTCCTCTCGCTGCGCAGCCTGATGGCGATTCGCTGGGTGACCCAGGATCTGCAGGACGATCTGGCGCAGATGGCGGCTCAGGTGATCCGCCGACGAAACGCCCAGCAGCACGTCTTGGTCCTCGCCGGTCGCTTTGTCGCGATCGGTCTCGGAGCCTACCTGGTCTCGGTGGCGATCGCTGCCTTCAGCGGGCACGCTTGATTGTATCGCCCTGCCTTACGCTACCATTCCAAAATGAGCGATTGTGATCGGGACTTTCGCTCTCTAGTCTTTCTCGATAGTCGGCGGATTCGCTCGTCGAGGAGGATCGATATGGCAATCGGATGCAAGGTAGCGCTCCCCACCCCGTTCGGTTTCGCTCTGTGGCGTCGGCGCGCGTCGTACGCGCTCGTGCTCCTGGGATTGGGGCTGACGGGCTGGCATGCCAGCGGATGCGGAACGAGTCAAGATGGGACCATCTCGGTCTCCAATCCAGCCCCGGGCACCAACGGTGGGACGACGACGCCCGGTGGGACGACGACG
>JAGQJP010000219.1 GCA_020430585.1 Myxococcales bacterium
CGAGGTCGTCGTCGTGCCTCCCTTCCCCTTCTTGGCCGCGCTGTCGAAGAAGCTCGTCGACAGCCCGATCGCTCTGGGCGCCCAGAACTGCCACGAGGCGGCATCTGGCGCGTTTACGGGCGAGGTTTCGGTCGCAGCGCTCCAGAGCGTCGGCTGCCGTTGGGTCGTGATCGGCCACAGCGAGCGGCGTCAGCTCTTCGGTGAGGGCGACGAGCGCATCGCGGCCAAGATGTTCGCCGCCTTGCAGGGCGGGTTGAATGCGATCCTCTGCGTTGGCGAGACCCTCGACCAACGTGAAGGTGGCGCGACGCTCTCGGTTGTCCAAGAGCAGCTGACTGCAGGGCTCTCGAAGGTCACGCGCGAGGAGATGGCGAAGGTCGTCATCGCCTACGAGCCGGTCTGGGCGATCGGAACTGGGCGCACGGCGACGCCGCAGCAAGCCCAGGACGTGCACGCGGCGATACGACGCCTTCTCGAGCAGCTCTACGGCCCGGACGTCGCCACGGCGACGCGGATTCAATACGGTGGCAGCGTCAAGCCGCAGAACGCCGCTGAGCTCATGGACCAGACCGATGTGGACGGCGCCCTCGTGGGCGGCGCCAGCCTCGAACCTCGATCATTTGCGGAAATCGTGCAGTTCTATCGCACCTCAAAGTAGCAAGGTATAGGCACATGTTCGTCTTTCTGTTGGTTGTCTATCTGATCGTCTGTCTGTTTCTGACGTTGATCATTCTGCTCCAGTCCGGCAAGGGCGCTGGGATGGGAGTCGCCTTCGGCGGCGCCTCGTCGACGATGTTCGGCGGCAGCGGTGGCGCTGGTTTCATGACCAAGCTGACCGCCGGCCTCAGCGCTGCCTTCATTCTGATCTCGATCGCCCTGGCCTGGATGTCGATCCCGGCCAAACAGAAGATGTTCTGCCAACCGAAGAAGTGGACCTGCGACAAAGACGGAAAGACGCGTCATCGCTGCGCCGACAACGGGATGTCCTTCGACAAGAAGATCACCTGTGACCACGGCTGCAACAAGACCGACGGTGAGTGCAAGGCCGCGCCGAAAGAGAAGAAGAAGACCGATACCAAGGTCGAGCACAAGGACGACTCGAAATTCACGAGCGATCCGAACAAGAAACCGAAGACGGTCGAGCCCAAAAAGGTCGAGCCCAAAAAGGTCGAGCCCAAGAAGGTCGAGCCCAAGAAGGTCGAGCCCAAGAAGGTCGAGCTCAAGAATGACGAGCCCAAGGGTGGAAAGAAGAAAGATCCCGCCAAGGGTGATACCCACACGGGTCAGCCCAAAAAGGGCACGGCTCCGAAGCCGGCGCCAAAAAAAGAGGCTCCCGAGATGAAGGCGCCGAAGAAGAAAGAGGCGCCCAAAACCGACGCGCCCAAAACCGACGCCCCCAAGACCAAGAAACCGGAAAAAGACGCACCCCAAAAGGTCGAGCCGAAAAACGAGACGCCGACGAAGGGCGACCCGAAGGGACCCGAAAAGAGAGAGGCGCCCAAACCTTGAGGCGTTCGTCGTCGTCTCCGCTGCGCGCCGGATTGACTTCGGTTCGCGGAATTGCTGATTCGACAAGGTAGCGCGCACTACGGACCGGGGGGAACACCGTGGAGCCATTACCGATCCAGATTCTGCTGCTGACCGACCGGCAGCCCGGCGCATCGATCGTCGAGCGGGCGATCACCGACGCAATCAGCACCTCCCTCACGATTTGCCACCCCACTCACCTATCGGCGCTACTCGAGAGCCATGCAATCTTGGGCTTCAATCTGATCTGCATCGAGGACTCCCTCGCCGTCGATACCGTCGAGTTGCTCCTCGATCTCAAACCGCGCGAGCGCCGGCTCTGGACGATCGCCGTCGTGCCGACTCTGGGAAATACGACGCGAATTCGCGATCTCTTCCGCTATGGCGCGGCGGATGTGCTGCTTCCCGAAGAGGTGGGCCGCGAGACGTTGCGCGATGCGACCGTGCTCGGCGATCGGTATGCGCCGCCGAGCATGAAGGGGCCCGCGGCGCTGTTGATTCGCGAAATCGTCGAGCACATCAACGGCGGCTTCTGCACGATCGGCATCGACGGCACGATCGGCTACTGCAGCACCCGTCTGTGTGAGATGCTCGGCTGCGACGCTGGCTATCTCGAGGGGCGGGACTTTCTCTCCACGATCGCCACGCTCGAGCTCGAACGGCGGGGCTGGAATTCGGTCGACGCCTTTCCTCAGCATCCCTTCGAGGTAACCTTGCGGCGCGTCGACGGTAGCTCGCTGCCCGCGCTGATCAGCTGCTTTCCCCTGAATGCGGGCGACGATTTGCCGCGAGCGATCTGCATCATCTCGGATCTCTCGGAGATCAAGAGCGCCCAGGTCCAGATGCAGCGCTCACGGCGCGAGCTGCAGAAGAAAGACGCTCTGCTCGGGAGCCTCTTGAAGAACATTCCCCAGGTGGCGATCGCCGCCTTCGGCGTCAACGGCCAGATCGAAGTGATCTCCGACGGCGCCGAGCACATCTTCGGCCGGCCGACGGACGAGCTGATCGGCGCCTCGTTCCACGAGCTCTTCGAGCATCTCGAGCAAGACGCGACAACCGTCGAGATGCTCGCGCAGATCTCCCAACGCGCCCTCGCGTTTTCCTTTCTCGCGCCGCGCCCGGGGGACGAGCGGCTGCCCTGTCGAGCGGTGATGGGCCCGCGGCTGGAAGAGGGCGTGTTGACGGGCTTCGTCGGCGTCTGTTTCGACCAGAAGAACGAGCGCGACCTCCAGGAACGCCTGATTCAGCACGAGCGCCTGAGCGCGATCGGCGAGCTCGTCGCGGGCGTCGCCCACGACCTGAACAATCCGTTGGCGGGGATCGCCGGTTTCTGCGAGATCCTGCAATCCCACCACGCCAGCGGCGACAAATTGCAGCAATACCTCTCGATCATCTCGGCCCAGACCGACCGCTGCAAACACATCGTCGAGAACCTGCTCTCGTTCGTACGCCCGAAGGCGGGCGAGCACGACTCGGTCGTCGACGTCAACGCGATGTTGGACAAGATCGTCGAGCTCCGCTCCTACCACCTGAACAAGTACCAGATTCGGCTCACCAAGAACTATCAAGAACCTCTGCCGCAGACGACCGCCGACTACTACCGTCTGCAACAGGTGTTCTACAACCTGATCCACAACGCCGAGCAGGCGCTGCGCACCCGGGAGCTGCCGCGCGAGATCGAGCTCGCGACCTCGTTTCGCGACGGGCGCTACCAGATCTCCGTCACCGACAGCGGCCCCGGCGTGCCCGACCGGCTAAAGGCCAGAATTTTCGATTCGTTTTTCTCGACCAAAGGCCCCGGGAAAGGGACGGGCCTCGGTCTGAGCATCGCCGCTGCGGTCGTCACCGACCACAAGGGCACGATTCACGTCGAGGATGGGCCCGACGGTCAGGGCGCGCGGTTCGTCGTCGAGTTTCCCCAAGCCGGTCTCGGCCGCGACTTCGGCTCGAGCCAGGTCCGTCGTCCCGCCGAGGCGCTCACGGGAAAGCGGGTCCTCGTCATCGACGACGAGCCGACGATCGTCAGCTTCTTCGAAGAGTATCTGCGCTCGATCGGTGGCGCGGTCGATTCGGCCGATCGCGTCGAGAGCGCTATGCGGAAGCTGGCCCAGGGGTCCTACGATCTGGTGATCTGCGAGCTCAAGCTCCCCGATGGCAGCGGTCTGGACCTCTTCGCCCGGCGCTCTGCCACCGAGCCGAACCTCTCGCTGCGTTTCATGCTCTCGACGGGCCTGATCCCCGACGCCGCCACACAGGCGATCACCGACGCCCACCAAATCCCGATCCTCCAGAAGCCCTTCACGCTGGACGAGCTCCACGCCGCCCTCGCCAAGCTCCCACTCTGAGCCCCGCTCGCGCCACGCGACGCGGGCGATGAAACGGCCGCGCCACCGTCGCTCTTTGGCGTCGAATCGAATCGATGGATGTCGTTTGAAAGATGACGTCTGAAGGATGAGGCGGGAAGGTGTGCGAGAGGGGGGACTTGAACCCCCACGACCTATGCGATCACTAGGCCCTCAACCTAGCGCGTCTACCAGTTCCGCCACTCTCGCGTCCAATGGCGCAGGAGACTATAAACCGCACCTACGGCGGTGTCAAGCCGGAAAAGACCCTGGATCGACGGTGACGACGGTCCCCGACGCGCCAACGTCATGGTGTGCAGGAGCCGTCGCTGTTGCAGATCGAGCCGTTCGGGCAGGTCGTGCCGTTGGGGCAGTTGCAGCCCCCGCCGTGGTTGCAGACGCAGTTGCCAGAGGTGCAGGTGTAGTCGGCATCCGGGCACGTGGAGCCGTAGTTCTGGCAGATGCAGTTTCCACCGCTGCAAACCGTTCCGCCCGTGCATGCGGGATTCGAGCCGCACATGCAGGTTTCCGACGTGCAGGTGTCGCTCGTCCCCGTGCAGGCTGGGTTGGTACCGCACATACAGGCTCCCGTCGTGCAGCGATCACTGTTGCCGGAGCAGACGAGACCCGGCGTCGAGCCGCATTGGCAGACGCCGCCATTGCAGGTGTCCGTCGTGCCCGAACAGGGTGGATTGGACCCGCAGGAGCAGCCGTCGGTTTCGTCGCAACGGTTGGACGCGCTCGAGCACGGCTTGGCTCCCAGGCAGAGGCAATTCGAGCCGTCACAGGTCTCGCCCTCCAGACAGGTGTTGCCGTTGCAGCTGCCACAGGTCGGATCCTTGCACTGACAGAGGCCCGGGCTCACGCACTCCCAGCCCTCGCCGTCGGCGTCGATTGGACAGCGCGCGTCGCTCGGCGCATTGCCGACGCACTTGCAGGCCTTGGTCGAGGGTGCCGTAAAGCGGCAGATCTCGCCCTTGTTGCAGAGGTTGACACCGTCGCAGTTGCCGCAGAGCAGGCTGGTGCACTGGCAGACCCCCGTTCCGACGCACGAGTAGCCGTTCGGGCAGGTGTCGTTGAACTCTTTGCAACGGTACGTCGTGCCGTTACAGAAGTTGTCTCTCCCGCTGACGATCGTGTCGGCGCCACATTGGCAGGTGCCGCTATTGCCCGTGATCGAGCACGATTCGCCTTCGAAGCAGGGCCGATCGGTACCGCAACCGCCGCAGGTGGCTCCCGTGCAGACGCACTTTCCGCTCTGGCAGCTGAAACCACCTGGGCACTGGGCGCCGAAGGTTCCACAGACGTACTTGTTGGTCACCGCATCGCAGTGGTCGAACTTGCCCGCCTGCTTCACGTCGGTGCCGCAACTACAGGTGTTGCCTTGGCTCAGCTTCTCGCCCAGGATGCAGCTGCCGGTCGTGCAGGTCGTCAGCGTGCAGCGGCACTCGTTGCCCGAGCAGCTGTATCCGGTGGGACATTTCGCGTTGTAGTCGGTGCAGATACAACCCGACGTCCCGTTCGATGCGCAGACGTACGTCGAGCCGCTCGGCTCGACGTCCTGGCATCGATCGGTGTCTCCGGGACAGGTGCAGGTCTTGTTGCTCGTCGATTGACAGATCTCGTTGCTGCGGCAGGTTTCGTTGCAACCCGTCGAACAGCCCGCGATATTCTGACACTTGCACTTGCCGCCCGAGCAGGTGAAATCGGCACCGCAGGGGTCGCCAAAGCCCGAGCAGAGGAACTTCGTGCCGTTGCAGCTATCGGCCTTCGTGTTGTTGAAGGTCGGGTCGCTCCCGCACTGGCAGCGCGGGTTGCCGCCGTTTTGCGCGCAGATCTCGTTCTGGATGCAGGTCGTGCGGCCCTGTCCCGGCGTACAGCCGGCGCAGGTCGAGGTCTTGCACTCGCAGAGACCAGAGCTCTGGTTGCAGGTGAAATTGTTCGGGCAGGGGGCGCCATAGCTCGAGCAGAGGTAGCTCGTGCCGTTGCAGATGTTGTGCTTGTTCGCATCGTAGGTGCCGACGGCGACGCTGCCGCAGTGGCACTTGTTGTTCGCGTCGCAGTACTCGCCCGAGACGCACTTTCGCGAACCCGCGCCGCTCTCGCAGGCGTCGGTCGATGGGTTGGTCAACACGCAGCGCTGCACGCCGCCGTCGGACTGGCAGGTGAAGCCGTTCGGGCACGCGGCACGGGTGCCACAGCGGCAGGCGGTGCCGTTGCAGAACTCGCCCTGCTTGCAGGTCTGGCCGTTGCAGCCGGCGCAGGTCGCCTTGTTGCAGACGCAGCGGTAGACGCTGTCTTGCAGCGAACAGCTGAGATCGTTCGACTGGAAGCAGGCGTCCTTCGAGTCGTTGGTGTCGGTCTTTCCGTCACAGTCCTGGTCTTGCGTCTCGAGGATTCCGTCGCAGACCTCGGTCGTCGATTTGTCCTGCGACCCGCCGGGATCGACGGAGCAGCGCGTGCTGCTCGTGCTCGAGCACTCCATCGTGCCGCTCTGGGATTTACAGGCGCCGTTGGCGCCCATACAGCTGATCTTGCCCGAGGAGAGGAGATCGTTGACGTAAATCCCGAATCCCTCGTCGGTCTTGCCGTTGCAGTTGTTGTCCTTGCCGTCGCAGACCTCGGTGGTGTCCTTGTGCTCCGTGCCTCCCGGGTCCACTGAGCAGCGCGCGGTGGTGGTGTTGGCGCACTCCTTCGTTCCGGTGAAGTTCGCGCACTCGCCGGTCGCCCCTTTGCAGGAGACCCGGTCCGGTCCCAGCACATCGTTGACGTAAATCCCGAAGGTCTCGTCGGTCTTGCCGTCGCAGTTGTTGTCCTTGCCGTCGCAGATCTCCGTCGTCGACTTGTCCTGCGTCCCACCCGGGTCGACCGAACAGATCGCCGTCGTCGTATTCAGGCACTCCCGCGAGCCGTCGAACTTGGTGCATTCGCCGAGGGCGCCCGTACAGGTGCGCTTGCCGTCCGAGATCTTGTCGTTGACGAAGACGTCGAAGGTCTCATCGGTCAGACCGTTACAGTTGTTGTCCTTGCCGTCGCAGACCTCGGGTTTGTCCTCACGCTTCGTGCCGTCGGGGTTCGTCGAGCAGGTCGCGACCTTGAGCATCACGTCGGAGGTGGTGTTGCACTCGACGGTCCCGTTTCCGCATTCGCCGATGCCCTTACAGGTCTCACCGATCTTCTTGGTTCCGCCATTCGGATCGACGTAGACGAACTTCTCGTCGATCTGACCATCGCAGTTGTTGTCCTGGCCGTCGCAGTACTCGGTGCGGTTGCCCTTGTTCTTCTCGTCGGTGAACTTCGTGCCGTCGGGCAGTTTGTTCCCGTTGACGTCCGGCCCGGGCATGGTATCGCAGACCGCGGGCGTGACGCCCGGGACGCCGTTGACCGTCGGACACTCGACGACGCCATCGGTGCAAACCCCGGTGCCCATACAGCTGTCGCCGACGACCTTCATCTTGTCGCCGTCGTAGATGTCTTTGTAGCGCATCTCGATCACGGTGCCCGAGGTCAGATCCTTGCCGGCGTCGATCACGCCGTCACAGTCGTCGTCTTTGCCGTTACAGAGCTCGTTTCGCGGTAGCACGGGCTCGTAGCAGAAGGTGTTGTCGACGGTCAGCACGCCGTCCTTGAGATCGTGCTTGCAGACGGTGACGCCAAAGCGGCATTCGCCAAGTGGCTTGCCATCTTTATCGACGGGCAGGTCGTCCGGGCACTTCTTGCTGTCGCCGGTATCCGGGTTGCCCTCGTCGATGATCCCGTTACAGTTGTTGTCCTTGCCGTCGCAGATCTCCGGAGCGTTCGGGTGCACCGTCGGATCGTTGTCGTCGCAATCGTAGGGTGGTGGATAGCCGTCGCCGTCCTTGTCTTCGATCCCGTCGCAGCTCAAGTCACCGCCCTGGCAGTCTTGGTCGATCCCGTCGCCGCATTTCTCGGGCGCGCCCGGGTAGATCGTCGGGTCGTTGTCGTTGCAATCGACGGTGTCGTCGAAGCCGTCGCCGTCTTTGTCGTTGTCGGCGCAGAAGGTGATCTTGCCGTCGCAATTCCAGTCGCAGATCTTGCGCGCCTCCTCGAGCGGGAGGTTCTTGTATTTGATGTGGCAGCAGGGCTCCTTCGGGTTGCCTGGGAAGATCTCGGCGTGGTAGACCGCCTCGATGAAGCCACACTTCTCGAGCTCTTCTTTATTGCTCACGCCGTCGCCGTCGATGTCTTCGGGAACGCACTCTTCGACGATCCCGTCGCAGTTCTCGTCGACGTCGTTGCCGCAGATCTCCGGTTTGCCCGGGTTGACGTCCTTGTTCGTGTCGTCGCAGTCGTTGCCGCCGCACTCGGGTGTGTTGGCACGGAAGCCGTCGCCGTCCTTGTCGCAGGGATCCTGGCAGAAGACGTCTTTTCCGTCGCAATCCTGGTCGATCTCGTCGCCGCAGATCTCGGGGGCCCCTGGATAGATCTTCGGATCGTTGTCGTTGCAATCGAACTTCGAGGGCCAGCCGTCGTTGTCGTTGTCATCGCACGAAAGGTCGACGCCGTCGCAGTTCTCGTCCTTGCCGTTCTCGCACTGACAGCCTTCTTTGGTCTTCGGGTTGCAGTTGTCGAGGTTTTCGTCTTTGAAGGGGCTCACCGTCGGATCGTTGTCGTCGCAATCGCTGACTTCGTTCAGCGCGGGATCGCAACAGCCCGCTTTCGTGCAGTCCTTCACGCCGTCGCCGTCCGCATCGCAGTTGGGATCGATCGCCTTGAGCACGATGGAGATGATCTTCTTCTCCCGTAGGTCGGCTTGGAACGTCGTGCTCGCCACCGCTGTATCGTTGACGAAGCCGACGACGAGGACCCGCACGAGGTCGGTGTAGACCGACGTCCCGGGCTTGAGCTCAACGTGCACAGGCTCTTTCGAGATGTCGACGAAGATGTTCTGGTTGAACACGAACGGCGCCGCGCCATCTTTGGAGAGCGTGAACTGTAGTCGATTGATCGTCTGCCCGGCCGTCGGTTCGCTGCGAACCTTGATCAGCAGATTGTCGGGCGCGGCTTGTTTCTTCTTCCCGCAGGCGGCAAA
>JAGQJP010000220.1 GCA_020430585.1 Myxococcales bacterium
ACGCGGCACGCGGTACATCTCGCTCTACGCCGACCTCCCCCACCGCTCGCGCACGCGCTCCGACTCGTCGTCCGGCTCCTCCTCACCCGAGCCCGGCGACACCATGAAAGACAGCCCCGCCCCGGAGTCGGGCCCCGACGCCTCCGCGCCGATCGCCGCCCCCGACGCGGAAACCAGCGCCACCGCCTAACAAGAGGCGTCCGCCCCGCCCCACACCGACCTGAGCTGTCGGCACCCCACTGAGCGACGCGAGTGCCGGCAGCCCTCTCCCCCAACACCGAGCGCTGTGCGCGCCGCTGGACACCCTCTTGGCCCACACAGGGCGCTGTGCTCGCCGCTACAGACGATCGTCGTCAACGCAGGGAGCTGTGCTCGCCGCTAGAGACGATCGTCGTCGACGCAGGGAGCTGTGCTCGCCGCTACGGACGATCGTCGTCAACACAGGGAGCCGTGCGGGTCGCTAGAGGCGATCGTCGTCAACACAGGGAGCTGTGCGCGTCGCTGGAGACGATCGTCGTCAACACAGGGAGCTGTGCGCGTCGTGATCTCGCCTCGTCGGCAACGCGGTCCGCTGCGTACAGCTCTCTGCGGCTGGTCGCGACCACGACACCTTGATCGCGCTGTCACGAAAAACGTCATTCCGCCTACTCGCCGCCTCTTCGGCTAACTGGGCGTCACGTTCACGACCTTGCCATTCTTGATGTGGAGGCGGAAACCTTTGTGACACTTCGTGCACTGAGCACCCGCTGATCCACTGCTCGTGTCGAGACCATGTGTATGAGTTCCCGTACTTCCGCAGTGAGGACACACGACTGTCGCTTTAGCCATGATTCTTCCCCTTGAGCGCGAATTGCTCTCCGCGCGTGTGGCTGGAGATGAGCGTACCTTGTCCGCACGAACTTCGTGCAGTCCTTCACGCTCAACTTATCGAAACCTCGAAACCCAGCCATCGGCCATACCGTGACTCGGCATTTGCCTGCCGAGCTCAATCGCTCAGGTCGATCACCTTCCCGTTGTGGTCGACCAGCTGGGCCCGAACGCAGCGCACGCTACCCTGGTCCTCGCGGCAGCGATAGATTCCGAACGAACGAAGCTTGCCTTCGACGAGCCGATCGATCCGCACCCAGGTACCACTCGGGCTTCCGCTGAGCGGCTGAGTTCGAGTCACCAACCTGGGACCGCAACCAACCAAGCATAGTGCCCCTAGCAGAAGAAAGACACCGGCACACCATCTCATCGACCACCTCCGCGACGTTGATAGCCTCTAAGCGATTCGCCAGCACGTCTGGCGAGCACCCGACTTGACGCTACGATACAACTCGGCGACACCAAGAGGTCTCGTAGCGTCGTCCTTCCATCTTACGCAACCGCAACGACAACCGCTGTCGCCGCTGCCGAAGAAACTTGCGTGCATTTTTCGGGGGTCGAGGATCAGCATCCTGCGCTTCGTCCGCGAGGACACCGCGCGCTTCGTCGACACCTTCGTCCACTTCGACCCGGCGCTGATCGACCGCTTCGAGCTGGCGATCCAGGCGCGCTGGCTCGCCGACGACCTCCGCAAGGTCGTGGCCCTGATCCGCGCCAACATCGACCTCTTCCGCGCCTTCATCAACATCTCGGAGCCCCAACTCGAACGCGTCAGCCGCCTCGGCGACCAGCTGATCCGCCAGATCGAGGCCACCCAAGCCTCCGCCCGCGCCGAGCTGCAAGACACTCGCTACCGCGCCTTCTGCTACTTTGCCAGCCTCTCTGCCGAGATCGTCACCATGGGCGGCTA
>JAGQJP010000221.1 GCA_020430585.1 Myxococcales bacterium
CTTGTGCCGCGTCACCTGAAAGCCGACGAGCGGCCGGCCGAAGGCCTTTCGCTCCTTGACGTAGCGCAGAGCCTCCTCGAGGGCGATCTGCGCCGTCGCACAGCCATAGGCGGCGAGCCCGAAGCGCTCGGTCTGGAAGTTTCGCATCAGCGTGAAGAATCCGCCGCCCTCGCCACCGACGAGCTGCGACCGTGGCACCCGAACGTCGTCGAAGAAGAGCTCGGCGGTGTCCGAGGCCCACCAACCGGTCTTCTTCAGCGCGCGCGAGACCGTCACGCCCGGTCGATCGCGCTCGATCACGAGAAAGCTCAAGCCACGATGGGGATCATCACCCGTACGCACGAGAACGGTCAAGAAATCGGCGCGAACACCAGAGGTGATGAACAACTTGGCGCCGTTTACGACGTAGTCTTCGCCATCGGCGACCGCCCGCGTCGCCACACCCGAGACGTCGCTGCCCGCGCCGGGCTCGGTGATCGCCAGGGCGGCGATCATCTCACCCGCCAGCGTCGGCCGCACGAATCGATCGATCAGCTCGGCGTTGCCGCTCTGGACGATCGGCGGCAGGGCGATTCCCAGCGATCCGAGGCCGACGACGACGCCGGTCGAGCCGCCGCGCATCAGGCCCTCGACCGCCATCATCGTGTGCAACACACCGCCTCCCGCGCCGCCGAGCGTCTCGGGAAACCCGACGCCGAGCACGCCCGCAGCGGCGGCCGTACGGTAGAGCTCGCGGGGAAACTGCCCCGCCTCTTCCCATTCCAGCGCATGCGGCGCGATTTCACGCTCGGCGAAGCGCCGACAGGTGTCGCGCACCAGCTTCATCTCGTCGTCGACGAAATTGTCGAAGAAATCCATGGGGCCCTCCGCGTCGGTGTGAGACGGAAAAGGGGCGTCGACGCGCACTCGTGCGCCGATCGATCCCTCGAACAGGTCGTAGCAAAAGGTGAGCGTCCGGTCAACGCGAGATTCTGCAAGCGAAACAACGAGATCAGCAGAGCGTGTTTGTTCGCGGCGGCGCGGCGCGCTAGCATGAGATCAAATCACTCAAGCCGCGCGGGAGATCGGCCGACCGATCGGATAGAGCGGCGGCCCAGCCCTCGTGCAGGGTCTTGACCAGGAGCGATCCCATGAACGAGCGACGAACCAGCGGAACACGGCACAAACCCGGGCATGGCCGAGGTGCTCGTTGGGTGATCGCCCTCGTCGCCGCCCTCCTCCTCTGTTGCGTGGCGCCACTGGCGGCGATGGAACCGCCGATCGATGCGGGCCGCGAGCGCACGTCGCATCGGCTCCACGGTCGCTGGCGCGTGACCGAGTTGGTGCGGCACGGGCTCAGCCAGCGAACGCCCGGGGGGATTGTGCTCGACTTCGACATCGAGCGCGGCGCCTGGTCGATGAAGATCTCGTCGGTGAGCGGCTACTCCATCGGCGGGACCCTCTCGGTCGACGGCGATCAGCTTGTGCTCCGCCCAGCCAACACCCGCCGTCCGGTGACGCTGCAGGTCTCGATCTCGAGCAACGACGAGCTGACACTGGTCGAGGTCAAGAGCCAGAACCTGATCATGGCCGTGCGGATGCGCTGACGCCTCACGTCGTCGAGATCGCTCGTTCCGTCGCGCCGCTGTGCTCGCTCCATCGCGCTGCGCTCGACATCGCGACGCTTGGTCTGGGCGGTGTTCAGCGACCGCGCTGCTTGCACATCAACTCGACACTCCGAATCACCGCGCGAAAGCGACGTTCATCGCGACGCATCGATTCACAGGTGGAAAGACAGCGACCGACGTACTCTATGCGACTCTCTTTGGCCCGCTGCTTATCGGTGAGACAGGAATAGCTCCGTCGGCACAGCTTCAGACAGCTGCGCTTGGTCGTCTCGCTCGGCTTCCGCCTCCTCGGGGTCTCCTCGAGCAACCTGCAACCCCGGGTGAGCTGCTGTCGTTTGTAGTCGAACGCCTTCGGATCGTTCTTCACGCGCTCGCAGTCTGGCTGACAGATCCCGAGGTAGGTGTTGGGGCTGTCGAACAAGAGCTGGCTGCGCTTGGGAAGGCAACGCCAGCCCTGTATGCAGAGCTCCGAGCAGCTCAGCTGGCGACGGCGCCGCATCGGCCGCTGCGTCGGCTTGCAAAGCATGGCCAGGGTGCGGGCAAAGCGACGCTGCTCCTCGGCACTCGTGATCGCATAGCAGCGAAGCTGGCAGCGCGCGACGAAGGAGATCGGGTCGCCCCCCTTGCGCAGACACCTCACCGCTTGATCGCAGATCGAGCGACAGGCGACGCGGGGCCTCGGCACGGGCTTCGGCAGCTCGGGCGGAACCGGGCTCCGACGGAGGCTCGGCGCGGGCGTCTTCTGCGGGCTCGGCGCGGGCGTCTTCTGCGGGCTCGGC
>JAGQJP010000222.1 GCA_020430585.1 Myxococcales bacterium
CGGCGTGCGGGTCATCCGGCTGCGCTCCCCCGCAGGCGTATCGCCCGTGCGGACCATCGTGCGAATCTCCGGCGCCGGCAAACCGTCGCGGCCGAGCTCGCCCGCCACCCCCTCGAGGGGCAGCTGCAGGTTACGGTGCACGTCGTTGGAGAGCGCTTTGAGCGGCGAGACATAGAGCACACGCGTCGTCGCGTCGAGCCCCTCGGCCAGCGCCCGCCGAACGAGGCGATCGATCGCCAAAAGAAACGCTGCGAGCGTGTTACCCGACCCCGTCGGCGCGGCGATCAGCGTGTCGCCACCCTCGGCGATCGCCGCCCAACCCCGTCGCTGGACCTCGGTCGCCGTCACGAAGGTCGAATCGAACCAGCGCGCCACGGCTGGATGAAAACTCGGATGTCGGTCGGTGGAGCGCATGCGGATTTCCTCACCACTGAATATTTGTCTAGTAGCACATCCACGCCCCGAGTTGCAAGCGCGACGAGCAGCGATGCGGGTTATCAGCCGGGATCGTTCGCGATTTCGAAAGAGCGCGGTAGATCGAAATCGGCGCGGCGACGTATAGTCGAATATGCGACGATCCCGGTCACAGCCGACCGACTGTTTCTCATGGAGAACCGAAGGAGAACCCCGATGACCCGATCCTCGATCTCTTATGTCTGGCGCCGCCCAACGCAGCTATCCTGCGTGGCGATACTGACGATACTCGCCGTCCTCGGTTGCCAGGAGCCGAAGAGCCCACCGCCAAAGAGCGCTCCCAACGAACGGACGACGGTGTCCAATACCCACAAGACGCCCGCGACCGATAGCGACAAGAGAACCCCGAGCGGCAAGCGCGACAAGAAACCGAAAGATGGCGTGCGCACGGGCGAGACGACGGTTCGCACGGGGACACCGATGGCCCAGAAGCCGAAGCCCGCCCCGGCCAAGGTTCAGCCCGAGATGCGCCGACCAGGGAACGTGCCACCGCCGCCGATTCGATCACCGAAAACGTCGAGCGTCGACGGTCGTGGGCTCGGCGGCTCGAAGAAGCAGCTCGGCAACGGATTGCTGCGGTTGAACGCGAAGATCCCCCGTTCGCGGCTTCGAGTGAGACGCAACGTCGACGATGCGCCGGTCGAGGACGCCAAGAAGAAAGAGGGCAAGACGACCAAGAAACAGGTCTGGAAGCGTTCCGAGGCGGGGACGCTGCTCTCGAAGGTCTCGGTGGGGGACAAGAAGTACCTCGAGCTGCGCAAGATGCGGGTGACGGTGCAGGTGGACGGGATCCGGGCGCGGACGGTGATCGACCACATCTATTACAACCCCTTCGACCGCCAGCTGGAGGGGACGTTCAAGTACACCTTGCCAGCGAACGCGTCGATCTCGTATTACGCGATGTTCGTTGGCCAGGCGCGTCGTCAGGCGCCGCGCTTCTTCACGGGCAAAGGGCCCGACGCGCGGCGACTGGTGGCGATGAAGCCGTCGGAGCTGAGCCAGCTGGCGCCCAAGAGCGACTGGGGCACGCTGCGGGAGGCGCGGCTCGTCTCGGCGACCAAGGGGCGCGAGGTCTACGAGAACGTGACGCGGCAGCGCCTCGACCCGGCGCTGGTCGAGCAAGAGGCGCCGAACACCTTCTCGGCGCGCGTCTTTCCCGTGCCCGCCAAGGGCTACAACCGGGTGATCATCGCCTACGAAGAGACCCTCTCGGAGATCGGCGAGGAGCGGGTCTACAGCTTCCGCTTTCCGCCGAGCGTCGCCAAGTGGATCGACTTCAGCATCGAGCACAATCCGACGCTGGCGACCCTCACGCGCAACAACCTGCGCAAGCTGCGCTGCAACGTGAAGGAGGCGGGGACGCTGCGGCGCTGCTTCTGGGAGGCGAACAAGCCGGACCGCAACGCGGTGTTCTACTTCAAGCCGAGCCGTCGCGACGCCGCCTGGCTCGCCGGGACGGACCCGCTGGCGAACAAGAAGTACCTGTTGAGCCAGCTGCGCGTCGAACTGCCGAACGCCGACCAGACGTCGGGCTCGCCGCGGGCGGTGTTCCTCTTGGACACCTCGCTCTCGGAGAACCCGGACCGCTTCGCCGCCTCGGTGGCGCTGCTCAAGAAGGTGCTCGAGCAGAACGAGTCGATCAAGGCCTTCAACGTGCTCTTCTTCGACGTCACGCCGACCTGGGCCAACGCCAAGGGCTGGCTGCGCAACGATCCCGTGACGCGCAAGAAGCTCTACGCCCAGATCGACTCGATCGTGCTCGAGGGGGCGACGAACTTCGGCGCGGTGATGAAGGCGCTGGCGAAGCCGGACTGGCTGGCGAGCCGCAAGATGCCGGACGTCGACGTCTTCCTGTTGAGCGACGGCCAGCTGAACTGGGGTAGCCAGAACCTCGACGCGATCGTCGGCGAGTTCAAACGCACGAGCCAGTGGGGTCAGACGCGCTTCTTCGCGTATCACTTCGGCCTCGGCTCGGAGAACCTCTCGCTGTTCCGGCGCGTGACGCGGCTCGGCGGGGCGGTCTTCAGCTGCCTCGGGGAGAGCGAGCTCGAAAAATGCGCCACGGCGCACACCAAGCCGTCGATGACGCTCGAGCAGGTCAAGATCGCCGGGATCGGCGCGCGGGAGATCCTCGTCTCGGGCCGCCAGGTCAACGTCTTCCCCGGCTCGCTGCTGACCGTCGCCGCGCGCTACGAGCAGGACGGCGTCGCCTCGGTCGAGCTGGTCGGGCGCTACCTCGGCAAGCCGCACACGGTGCGCTTCTCGCTGCCGGTCAAGGCGCGGGGCGACCTGGCGCCGCGGGGCTGGGCGGAGATCGCCGTGGCGCAGCTGATCGAGCTCGGCGATCCGAAGCTCGAGAAGCTGGTGGTGGCTTACTCGCAGCACTTCCAGCTGGCGAACAAGTACTGCTCGTTCCTGGTGCTGGAGACGGACAAAGAGTACAAGCAGTACGGCCTCGACGAGCAGCGGACGGCGCAGAAGGTCGAGGACGTGGCAGGCTTCGTCGAGTCGACGCTGCAAAAACGGCAGAAGCCGATTAGCGAGCGGGAGATCTTGACCCTGGCGCTGCGCCGCGGGGCGAAGCGGATGGGGCTGCTCCAGCGTCCGAGCGGTCGCGCGCTCTTGGCGCTGCTCGCCGAGCTGCCCGAGGCGTCGTTCGAGATGCCGACGATGACGAGCCCGGGGCTGATCACCAAGACGACGGTCCCCGCGGACTACCAGAACAAGCGCGGCAAGGACCGCAACGACTTCGAGCCCTTCGTCGTCGAGGCCCAGCGGCGGCTGACGAGCAAGCAGGTCGGCGGCGCGGTGCGGGCGATCTCCTGCCTGGTCGAGCTGCACCCGGGCGACCCGCGGGCGCTGCGACTGGTGGGCTACTACCTGTTGGCCTGGAACCGTCCGAGCGAGGCGGCGTCGATCTTCATGCGCGTCCTCGAGCGGCGGCCCTACGAGCCCCACTCCTACCGCGACCTGGCGCGGGCGCTGATCAAGATGAAGCGCTACGGCCTGGCGGCGGCGCTCTACGAGGTGGTGATCGGCGGCCAGTGGCGCCGCTTCAACCAGATCAACGTCGTCGCTCGGGAAGAGTACGCGCTGATGCTGCAGCAGGCGCTGAAGGCGAACAACGGGATGGCCAAGGCCCTCGGCGTCGACGCCAGCACGGCGGGGCGCATCCTGCGGCGCCTCAAGGACCGCAAGTCGTTGCTCGGCCTCACCGTCGACCGCTCGAAGCTGCGCGTCACCGTGACCTGGAACACCGACAACACCGACATCGACCTCTGGGTCGAAGAGCCCGGCGGTCAGCGCTGCTGGTATCGTCAGAAGCGAACCCAGAGCGGCGGCGTGCTGCTCCAGGACGTCACCTGGGGCTACGGCCCCGAGCGCTACGAGAACAAGAGCGGCCCCAAGGGGCGCTACGCCATCAAGCTCCAGTTCTACGGCCACCGCTCGAACGTGCTGGGCAACGAGACCCACGCCCACGTCACGATCATCGTCAACGC
>JAGQJP010000002.1 GCA_020430585.1 Myxococcales bacterium
GCCCGATGGAGAAGCTCTTCGCCGCGATCCGTGACAGCGCCGACGGCGCCTTCGTCACCAACTTCGCCGGGACGATCGTCTACTGGAATGGCGCCGCCCGCGATCTCCTCGGGTTCAGTGCACCCGAAGCGGTCGGCCGGCCCTGCTACAAGATGCTCTGCGGCGAGGACGATTGCGGTCAACCCGTCTGCCACGCCGCCTGCGGGATCGTCGAGCGCGCCTCGAGCGGTCAGCGCGTGCCGAGCTTCGATCTCCACGCGCGCTGTAAGAGCGGGCGCCGCCGCTGGCTCAACGTCAGCATTCTCGCCTTCCCCGTCTCGGAGCGCGACCAACGTCGGGTTGTCGTCCACCTGTTGCGCGACATCACGGCACGCAAGGCCGCCGAGCGGATCGGCGTCGAGGTCACGCGTCTCGTCTCGAGCGTTGGCGCTGGATACTCTGCCGATCTCGAAATTCCGGAAACCGAGGCCCCGACGGTCGATGAGCTGACCAACCGCGAGCGGGAGATCCTCGCGCTGCTGGCCCAAGGGCTCGGCACCGACGAGCTATCGCGCACACTACACATCAGCCGCACGACGGTGCGCAATCACATCGCCAACATCCTCGCCAAGCTTCAGGTTCACAGTCGTCTCGAAGCGGTCGCCCTCGCGCGTCGCCTCGGCCTGCTGATCTCGACCGAGTAGCGTGTCGCGCGCCGGCGAATGCTGCCGCTGTAGCCCGGGTGCTCATCTCGACCGTGCGGCGCTTCGCGCGCTCGCATGGATGCCGCGCCCGTGGCGGGGGGCTCTTTTCGGACGAACAGCCGGTTTCGCCCCCTGGATCATCTGCATCAGAGAAATGGGTCATCCGAATCTGGGTTCGCGATCCCCGTAGAGGCTAGGGTGTGACCACGTTCGCGCGGCGTCGCGACGAAGGAGCCCCGATGTCCAGTTCAATTCCGTCTCGTGCCCACGAGCCATCCGATCCCCGATCGCGGATCGCCACCGTCGCCCCACCGTCGCTCGCGGTCATGCGGCAAGGGCAGCTCGATCCGCTCCGAGCGCCCCTTCATCCGCTGATCACCGCTTTCGACGGCGCGCGGCCGCTGATCGCGGGACCCTGCTCCGTCGAGAGCGAGAAGCAGCTGCGTGCGGTGGCGCTTCATCTCTCGTTGCGTCAGGTTCGCGTTCTGCGCGGTGGCGCGTTCAAGCCGCGAACATCGCCCTACGCCTTCCAGGGCCTGGGTCTCGAGGGGCTGCGAATTCTGCAACGCGTCGCCACCGAATTTGGAATGCTCAGCATTTCCGAGGTACTCGATCCGCGCGACGTCGAGAGCGTCGCCGAGCGTGTGGACGTGCTGCAGATCGGCTCGAGAAACATGCATAATTTCCCGCTTCTCCGCGAGGTCGGTCGCTGCGGACATCCGGCGCTGCTCAAGCGTGGGTTCGCCGCGACCGTCGAGGAGCTGCTCTTCGCCGCGGAGTACGTGCTCAGCGAGGGAAACCCCCACGTTGCGCTCTGTGAGCGCGGGATCCGCACCTTTGAGCCGCAGACCCGCAACACCCTCGACGTCTCGGCGATCGCGCTCGCCAAGCTGCAAAGCTGGCTTCCAGTGATCGCCGACGTCAGCCACGCCGCGGGACGCCGCGATCTGCTGGCGCCTCTCGCTCGCGCCGCCCTCGCTGCAGGCGCCGACGGCGTGATGGTAGAAGTCCACCCCAATCCCGCGACGGCGCTCTCCGATGCCGAACAACAGCTCGACCTCGAGCAGTTCGACGCGTTCGTCGCCGCGGTCGGTGCGGCGTTCTCTGCCACCAACACCCAGATCGAGGAGGTTCGATGAAGCTTTCCGTCGCTTGCAATTTCGACGACGCGCTGATCCCAGCGCTCGCGCCCTATCCGGTCTACGAGGTCTATGGCAAGCTGACCTCCGATGTGCTCGGCGGCGGTCGGCCGTCGTTCTATTTGCCCGAGATCGGCCGCTCCGAGCTCGAGCGCTACGTCCGTCTCGTTCACGAGCGGGGGATCGAGTTCAACTACCTGCTCAACTCCTCGGCGACGGGCAACCTCGAGTTCACGCGCCAAGGCCAGCGTGACATCGACGAGCTGTTGGAGTGGGTCGCGGCGATCGGTGTCGACTCGGTGACCGTGGCGCACATCTATTTCTTGCGACTGGTGAAGAAGCGCTACCCGAAGCTCAAAGTGCGGGTCTCGTCGCACCGCTTCACCGACAACCCGCGCAAGGTGCGGTTCTGGGCCGAAAACGGAGCGGACTACGTCGTCGTCTCCGAGGTCAACATCCACCGCGAGCTGAAGATCCTGCGCGGAATGCAGCGGGCGGCGGTCGACTCGGGGGTCGAGCTGCAGCTGATCGTCAACAACTGGTGTCGCCAGGATTGCGCGATCGCGGGAAATCACGCCGTCGGCCTGTCAGAGGCCTCGCGCGTCGGCTCGAAGGGCTTCCCCCTCGACTACTGCTCGTTGGTCTGCAATCAGATCCGCGTCACCGAGCCCGTGAACTACATCCGGGCCAACTGGATCCGCCCCGACGACCTGCCGATCTACGAGGAGATCGGCTTTCGGAACTTCAAGATCGTCGAACGCAACACACCGACGCCCGTGCTGCAAAACCGCGTCAAGGCCTACGCCGAGCGGCGCTATGACGGGAATCTCCTCGATCTGGTCCAGAACTATGCGTATCCTGAGGCCGCATTCGGCGGGAAGGCCCAAGAGGCCTATTCTCTCAAGCGGATGCTGCGCTACTTCGCCAAACCAGGGGCGATCAACCTCTTCCGCCTGGGCAAGGTGATCGACTTTGGCAAGACGCTGAGCGTGCTCTATCCGCTGCGCGGAGAGAACCCCGTGCAGATCGACAACCGCGCCCTCGATGGCTTCATGGAGCGCTTCGACAAGCACAGTTGCCAGGATCTCGACTGCGAGAGCTGTCGGTATTGCCATCGCTTCGCCGAAAAGGCCGTGCGCATCGACCCCGCGTGGCGCGAGCGGATTCGCGAGATTTTCGTCGATCTCCTCGATGACGTCGACGGAGGTGCCTTCTTCGAGGCGCACAGCGAAACGATCAGGCAGGGCCTGGGCCGCGCGGTCAGGAGCTTGCGCGTTCTCGATTGATCTGGCTAGATCCCGATCATGTTCGCCGTCTTGACCGACGCCTCCCGACGCGCCCTCGACGGGTTGCGCGACTTCGGCACCCTGCAATGGTATGCCGTGCCATTGCTGGCGCTGCTGTTCTACATCTACGCCACGGAGATCCAGAAGGCGCGGCGCAGCGGAGATTGGGACGCGATCGTCGCGGGCGTGACCCTCTTCGGGATGGACTTCGTCAACGAGAGCTGGAACGGCTGGGTGATGGTGCTGAGCGACCGCTCTGCCTTCTGGACAGCCCCCGGCCCGACGGCGTTGCGGACGATGGTTGGTTGGAACCTCGAGATCATGTTCATGTTCGCGATCTCGGGGCTAATCTACTATCACTCCCTCTCCGACGATCCCGAGAAGCGTCCGCTGGCGCGCCGCCGCGAGGCCTGGCTGATCGCCGCCGCCTACTCGGCGTTCTGCGTCTTCATCGAGATCTTCCTGAACAAGGGCGGGCTGCTGATCTGGGAGTACTCGTTCTGGAACCGTTCGTTTGGCGGCGTCTGGTTGATCTTCCTGATCGGCTACTTCCATTTCTACGTCGGCGTGATCCTGGTTCTCAGCCTGCGCTCCGTCAGGGCGCGCCTGTTCGCGGTCGCTGGGATCTACACGGTCGCGATCGCGTTGAACGTCATCGGGATGGGCGTGATGGGTTGGCGCTACTGAGCGTTAGCTGGCAACTTCGGCGATGTAGAAAGCTTCCAGAAGGTTGTCGACGAGGATCCGCTCCGCGATCGTCTCCGTCGGAACGCGGTAGCCGCCGGCCTTGAGACGCTGCTTGATCGACAAGACCTTCTGCTCGTCGCACTCTGGCGTCCTCGTGGCGATGTCGTAAATTCTGGCCAACTCGCCTCGGTCGACGGCGCGCTTCTTGCGGGCTTCCTCGATGCCGACGACGCGTGGCGGGCCACATCCCCCTCTTTTCGGCTTGTCCATCTGCTCCCCTCGTTGGCGCGTTGGTTTCAGCCTCGTAATCTGGTATCGGTACATCGCGACGAGAGCTTGAGCGCTTTTTTCGATCGCTGGCGCGTCGGCGTGAGGATTATGAGCGGCGGCGTGTGACCGTCGCGAAGACGTAGCCGCGCTCGTTGCGCTCTTCTTCGGTCTCTTCTTCGCTCGTTGTTTGGCCGGATCGGTCGGGAGCGACCTCTGCAACGGCGGCATTGTCTGCGCTGGGCGTCTCGCTCGTCGTTGGGCGGTCCAGCGGAGGCGGATCCTGCGTCGTTTCGTGGTTTTGCTGCGCCTCGGAGTCTTCGCGATCGAGTGAGTCGTCCAGCGGAGCGAGGCGCCGCTCGAGATCCGCCAGCCGATCGACCAGCCGCGCTTCGATCTCGGCGGGCAGCGGTCGCTCGAGGAGGGAGAAGAGCTGCTGTTGGCGTTGGCTCGACGGCTCGCGGGCCGCCTCGAAGAGCAGGATGCAGGCGAGGCGACGATCGTCGGGGCGCAGATCGGCGACGCCGTCGTCGGTGCGCGAGAGCTCGTGGCGCAGGGCGCGATCACCGAGCGACTCGATGTCGTCTTGCATCCCGAGCTCGATGCAGAGCGCCGCCGCCCGTGGGTTGCTCGCATCGACGCGCAGCAGCTCGCGTACGCAGTGATGGGCCATCGCGGGGTAGAGATCGGCGTGCAAGCGTGCCAGCGTCAGGAGCGCGGCGCTGCGGTCGGGGCGGTCACCCCTCTCCCGCGCCAGCTCTTCGAGACGCGAGAGATAGCTCAGCGCCGTCGCGGTGTGGTGGAAGAAGCGCGCGGAGACGAGCAGATGCGCCAGCCATTGCCTGTCGCCGTCGGTCCCCTGGAGGCGACGATGCGCCAGGCGTTGCACGCGGTCGACACCGTGCGCGCTGGCGAGCAGCAGCTCGGCGAAGATCGCTTCGTCTTCACGCCGCAGCGCTGGCCACTGCTCGAGCAGCTCGAGGGCGAGCTCGAACTCGCCGCTCTGCCAGGCCCCGTCGAATCGATCGAAGCGCTCACGTTCCGTTTTGCGGACGAGCTCGTCGAACTCGGCGTCGTCCGTATCGGGTGGTGGATCGCTCTGTGGGTCGCTCTCGGCGTTGCCGATCGCCTCGGCCGTCGTCACCTCATCCGTGGGTCGTTCGTCGACGGCGGGCGCGCCCGCAGCGGGGTCGCGAAATCCCAGACGCAGCCGGCCGTCGTCGATCGAGAGCTCCGTCAGCTCTAGCGCGCCGATCTCGGGAAACTGCCAGCCGTCGCGGAGGATCGTCAGCTCGATGAGGAGCGGGAGCAACTCGAGCACGACCCGCCGCGGTTGTCGACCGTCGAGCCAGGCGCGCGTCGATCCGTCACCATCGAGGAATTCTTGCAGCCGCGCCGATAGCGGGGTGTCGTGCCAGTCGAAGGCCGAGATTCGCCCGAGCTCGAGCTCGAGCCGCGCGCCCCGCGGATGGCCGAGCGCGGCGACCGAGTAGAGGCCGTCGCCGAGATCGAGCAGCGCCCGCAGCTCGCCGTCCGAGAGCTGCAGATCGATCCAGCGGCCGCCCGTCGCCCGATGAAGCAACGAGCGCAGCTCCTCCTCGTCGAGAGTGACCCTCAGCTCGACCAGGCGCGTGCGTTCGGTGTGGAAACGGCGGATCCCCTGGCTCAGGTCGAGGGCGCCTCCGCGCTGCGTCAGATGCAGCTCGAAGCGATCGACCGTGAGGAAGCGGTAGGGTCGCACGTTTTCGGCGACGAACGCGAGCGCGCCGCCGCAAAAGCGCATCCCGAAGCCGATCGGGCCATCGAGCTGGCGCAGGTCACCGACCCATTGTGGAACGTACGACATCGAGTACCGGATGAGCGTTGGAGAACGATGTCCCTATTATCGGGCAGCCTCGCCCGCCGATCAACCCGAGGTTCGGAAATTTTCATTGACAAAGGGGCGATCCGAGCCGCTAATATTTCTTACATCCTGCGAGAATCAAGGAGAGGCGTTCGATGAAACGGTTGATATTTGTATCCCTACTTTTGGCTGCCGCCACGGTTTCCGTCGCCTTCAAACCGTTCCCGGACTCGAAGAGCGTGTGCCCGAGGTGCCCGCAGCCGTTCGATGTCGTCAAGATGTTCGACGGTAACGATCTGGGCGGTCGCGTGATCGCTGAGACGCCGCTACATTGGGTGCTGATGCGCTTCCACGTGATTCGGGCGATTGAGAAGAACAAAGTCTCGACGATCAAGTGGGAGAAGGGCACGCCGACACCAGGGCTCGACCGCGTCGACGTGATCGTGCTCAAGAATGGCGTCACCTTCGCTGGCAAGATCGTCCACACCGATCCCGGTCGCTACTTCCAACTGCGCCGTGGTAAGTACGTCTACACGGTCTGGAACAAGCTGATCGAGCACGTCTTCCAGAACGGCGCCCGCGTCAACTTCACCGTGCACAAGCCGAAGATCCCCGGCC
>JAGQJP010000223.1 GCA_020430585.1 Myxococcales bacterium
GCCACGGATCGCGTCGGGTCTTTGACGATCCCCTTCAGGTCGAGTAGCCGATAGCGGCCGTCCCTCGCCGATAGCCCCGTGAGCGCGTGATCGTCACCGAAGGCGAGGGCGACGACGTTGGCGACCTGCGCGCTTCCGCACTCCAGGAGCTGCTCGTTGTACGAGAACGCGTGGATGTTGAAGTGCGCCGTGACGACCGCTCCCAACAACCCGTCGGGGTCGAAGGCGATCGCCGCGACATCCGACTCCAAATTGAGCAACGCGCCGTTGGCCCCCTCCTCGGAGATCGCCAGCAGCTCGAAATGGGAGCCCTCGCGGGCGATCGCCAGCTCGTTCTCGTCGGGGGTGAACGCCATCGCTCGCAGCGGCTTCCCCTTCGAGATCAACAGCGGCGCTTCGACGCCCCAGTTGTCGATCACATAGAGCGAGCCGGACGACGTCCCCGCGGCGATCAATCGCCCCTCGTCGGAGACCGCCAGGCAGGTGATCTCCCGCTCGGGGAGGTTCCAGCTCGAGAGCTCTTGGTGGCTGCGGGTGCCGAGAACGCGGACGCGCTGCGCGCCGACATCCGCGATCACGAGAAATCGCGTGCACGGTGAGAGCCCGAAGGCCGAGAGCTGCTCGTCGGGAAGCTCCAGCACGGGCTCGACCGCCTGCTTCTTGAATCCGATCCGCAGCAGCGTCGCCGTCGTATCGCGCTGCACCGCGAGGAGGGCGCGATCGGTACCATCCAGTAGCGGCGGCAAGGTCCCCGGCTCGGCGTGCAGCAACGCCGGGAAACGGTCGGGCCAGAGCGTGCGATCAGCGATCGTCGCCAGCGCTTCGGCCGACGGCAGATCGAGGGTGCGGGAGGCGGCAGGCGGCAGCGTGATCGCCGTCGTCGGTCGCAGCGGGCTCGCGCCAGGCGTGTAGGAGACGATCGGCAGCACCTCGTCGATCCGCTCGATCACCTCGCGCAGCGTCTGGAAGCGTTCGTCACGATTCTTGGCGAGCATCTTGTCGATGAGCGCCTCGAGGATCTCGACCCCGGGCTGCTCGACGAGGATCGCCCGCAGCCGGGGCACAGCTGCGCTCATGTGCGCCGAGAGGATCTCCATCACGTCCTCTGACTCGAAGGGCGGCCGGCCGCAGAGCATGTGGAAGAGAACCGCCCCGAGGCCATAGATGTCGGCTCGGTGATCGACCTTCACACCCTGCTGCACTTGCTCTGGCGAGGTGTAGAGCGGTGTGCCGAAGTACCGGTCCCCGCTGGTCGGTCGATCGAGGAGATAGACGATGCCGAAGTCGAGCACTTGCGCGAAGTAGCCACCCGCGGGGAGCTTCTCGACCATGATGTTGTCGGGCTTCATGTCGCGGTGGATCATCCCCAGCTGGTGCGCTTCGAAGAGGCCCTGCGCGGCCTGGCGAACGATGCGCAGCGCGCTCACCGGATCGAAGGGGCCATACTGCTCGAGCAGATCACCGACGTTCTGGCCGCGGACGAAGTCCATCACCAGCGCGAAGACGTTCGGCCGCACCTGCAACACCTCGTAGATCTTGACGACGTGCGGGTTCTGCAGCCGCACCATCGCCTCGACCTCCATCTTGATCCGCGATCGCAGCTCTTCGGGTTTGAGCCCCGATTCGTCCTGGCTGGCGTCGATGATCTTCGCCGCGAAGATCCGCGAGAGCTCGAGGTCGCGACAGCGATAGACCTCGCCCGTCGTGCCGCTCGAGAGGTATTGCTCGAGGAAGTAGCGGCTGCCGATCACCTGGCCGAGATAGGTCAGATCCGAATCGGCGATGCGCGGCCAGCCGATCGCCGGGCGCGGCACGTGACACTTCGGGCACTCGGCTTGATTGCTCATCAGCGCCGTCTGGCAGCTCGGACAGAAGAGCTTGGCCGTCAGCTCGTCGGGGCTGTCGACGCCCGAGATCTTCACTTTGAACAAGCCGCTGGTGCTCCGTCGACGCACCTGGCTCTTGATCGACAGCTGCGTTTCGATGCGCGCGAGGACGACCTGGAAATCGAAGGGTTTGGTCAAATAGTCGTTGGCCCCGAGCTTGAGCGCCTCGACGACGCTTTCGTTGTCGCGCTTGGCGGTCGTCATCAAGACCGGGAGATCGGTCAACGAGAACACGTCCCGGATCTTGCGCAAGACGTCGATCCCGCTGATCCCGGGCATCATGATGTCGAGGAGCACGATGTCGAAGGCTTCCTTGTTGAGGAGCTCGAGCGCCTGATAGCCGTTGAGGGCGATCTTGACCGAGTATCCGCGCCGTTCGAGACGCCGCGAGAGCATATCGCAGTTCATCTCGTTGTCGTCGACGACGAGCAGATAGCCTTTCGAACCTTCTGAGATCGACATTCGAACCGATCCGTTCGCAGTGTTTCGAGTTTTGGTTTACCGATCTTGTACCACAAAACCGCTGCGGCTGCGCGGCCTTTTTGTCCCGGCCCGGCAGCGCCGATTCGTCACGAGCGCCCCGCGGTGTCGCTGGTGTCTCCCGTCGGGGGAGGGACGCGGCGGAGCCCTGATGCCTCGGTGCGCTCTCGCAGCGCCACGGCGGCCAGCCGTGCGAGGAGTTGGGTCAAGAGCCGTTCACGGCGGTCGCCGCCGAGCTTGAGCAACTTCATCAGCGCGCGTTGGAAACGCAATCGATCGACGCGGTCGAGCTGGTCGGCGATGGCGTGCCACGTCGGGATCTTGTCGAAGCGGTCATCGTCGACCAGTCGCACCATCAACTTCAGGCTCTCGAGGTTCGGCATCATCAGATCGAGAATCAACCCCACCGACTCGCGGCGCTCGGCGAGCATCGCGAAAGCGTTTCCTTCGCTCTGGGTGACCACCAGAGGCTTCGTTCGAGCGCTGGCGACCGAGCGGATCGCGTCGGCGAAGGCGTCGTCGTTGGTCACCAGGAGCCAGCTGTCGACATCGAGCTCGTCGTCGTGGGACAATCGCTCGGCGAGGACGCTCTTGAACAACGTCGTCGAGGTCGAGAACAGATGACCGCGCTTGTGGTTATCGCCGATCGGGAGGAGCATCACCTCGGTCGATTCGAGGATCGGGTCGCGGCGCGTCTCGTAGATCATCCCCCAGCCATCGATGTCGGAGATCAGCGGATCGACGCAGATCACCTGGGGGCGCAGGATTCGCGCCAATCTCAGCCCCTCGCCTCCGCTCCAGGCCGTGACGACGCGATGACCGGCCTGGGTCAGATTCGTCTGCAACCAGTCGCGCGTCGCCGAGCGGCCGTCGATCACCAGCACCAGCGCGCCGTCCTCGACCGAACCCGCCCCGCCGGCGGCGAGATGCGGATCGCTCTCGACCAGCGGCCGGTCGATCGAGAGCTCACAGGGGAGATGCACCGTGAAACGCGATCCCCTGTCCGGCTCGCTCTCGGCGACGATGTCTCCGCCGAGCATATGGCTGAAGCGCCGCACCAGCGCCAGGCCCAGGCCCGTGCCGCCGTACTTGCGCGTCGTCGTCGTGTCCGCCTGGGTGAACTCGTCGAAGACCTTGCCCAGCTGCTCGCTGGTCATCCCGATCCCATCGTCGGAGACCACCAGGCGGACGAAGCGCCGCTTGTGGCGCAGTCGGCTGGTGACCTCGAGGCGGATCGTGCCGTCCTCGGTGAACTTGGAGGCGTTCGAGAGCAGATTGAACAAGATTTGCCGCAGCTTCGTCGAGTCGGTGCGGATCGTGTCGATCGAATCGTCGAAGACGAGCTCGAAACGGTTGCGATTGCGCGCGCAGAGCGGCTCGACCGTCGTCGCGACCTCGTTGACCAGAGCCCGCAGGCCGAAGCTCTCGACGCAGATCTCCATCTTGCCGACCTCGATCTTCGAGAGGTCGAGGATGTCCGAGATCAGCGAGAGCAGGTGCCGACCCGCGGTGACGACCCGCTCGAGGTCGGGCAGCAGCTCTTTGTACCCCTGCGCTTGGGCGTCTTCGATCATCATCTCGCTGTAGCCGATGATCGCGTTCATCGGGGTGCGCAGCTCGTGGCTCATGTTCGCCAGAAAATGACTCTTGGCGAGCGAGGCCTGTTGCGCCTGGTCCCGCGCCTCGGCGAGGCGCACCGCCTGCTCGGTGATCAGCTCGTTGAGCTGCTCGCGATGGCGCGCCAACGCCTCTTCTCGCTCGCGTTGGGCGCGAATGCTGCGCACCGTGACGCTGTAGAACAGCTCGATGCCGCCGACCTCCGCCTCGCTGACCGTCGCCTCGATCGGCAACAGCGAGCCGTCCGAGCGGCGACCGAAGAGCTCGAGGGCGCGGTTGCTGTCGACCTGCGAGGCGAGGAGCGCGTCGAGCTCCTCGGCGTTGCCGCCGCCGTCGGCGGTCGTCGCCAAAACCGTGGTCATCGGCTGGTCGACGATGCGCTCGAGGGAGAGCTCGAGCATACGCAGAAACGCCGGGTTCGCCGTGATGATGCAGTGTCGCGCCGGGCTGAAGGTCACGATCCCCGCGGCGAGAGTCGAGATCGTCGTTTCGTGGCGCAGCAGGCTGAACTCCATCCGGTCGAGCAGCCGGTTGATCCGCGCGATCGCTTCGACGAGCTCGGGCGCCTCGTCCGCGGAGAGGCGCAATCCCCGGCCGCCGACGTCGATCACCCGATCGAGCTGGGCGTTGAGGGACGAGAGATCGAGGGGTTCGGGTCGAACCGGCGCATCGCGATAGATGCCGTTGCTGCGGGTGCCAGCGGCGACGAGCATCAGCAGCGCGGAGGGGACGGTAGCCGCGAGAGCGGCGACGACCAGACCCGAGAGCTGCACGACGACGAGTTGGAGGGGCGGCAACGGAACCACGAACTCGCTCGACGAAAAGAGAAGGGCGCTACCGACCACGCCCGCGACGGTGCCCGCGAGCATCGCCGCCAGAGGAGTCGACTCACCGCCCACGCGCAGTCGTCGCAGGAGCGGCTCGGCGATCACGACACCCCCCGTGCTGAGGATCGCTACGGCGATCCCGCGCCAGGCGGCGAGGTGCAGCCCCGATGCGAGCAGCGCGATGAGCGAGGCCACGAGCAGCGTCCGCGGCAGGTTGCGCTTGTCGCGCAGCAGAAGTTGCCGGATCGCCAGGCCGAGGAGCAGCGCCGTCGCCAGCGTTGCGACGAGGGACTCGATCAGCACCCGCACCGATGGTCGTTGCAGCCAGACGTCGACGCCCTGGGGAAGGACGAAGGCGACCAGCGCGACCAAGAGCAACAACATCTTGATCAGCTGGGAGAAGCCCGGGCTGACCCGCGTGCCGTTCCGCAGATAGTCCGGCGCGCGCTCGATGACGAACGCCGCGACCAGCCCCGTCACGCCGAAGAGCGGCAGCACGCCCGCACCGTCGGCAAAGCCGAAGCGGTGGAGCAGTCCATCGGGATTGAAGACCGAGTGAGCGACGAAGGGATAGATCGCGCCGCCGTAGAGCACGCCCAGGACGGCCAACGAGGCGACCTCGACGATGGGGTAGAGCAGAAGGCCGAGAACCATCGCGAGATCGGCAACGAGAAGAGTCTCGATCGCCGCAGCCAGCGGCGGATCCCGAAACCAGGCGAGGGCTGCGCGACCGAATAGGCCGCCGACCGAGCGACCGTGCACGAGGCCGTATCCGAGGAGCCAAAATGTCACCGCCGCGGCTGCCGTCGTCGCCATCACGGCGAATACGGGTCGCCGCCACAGCGGCTGCTCCCGAAGGTGGTCCGATTCCAGGAGAATCAGACCGAGCAGGGGGCCCAGGCCGGCTAGCAGCGCGACGAAGA
>JAGQJP010000224.1 GCA_020430585.1 Myxococcales bacterium
CGCCGCAAGGGAGCGATCGGATTTCTACACAAGCCCGCCGACCGCGACGAGTTGGACGACGCCTTTCGACGCATTACCGAGACCTTCAGCAAGTCGATCAAGACCGTGCTCGTGGTCGAGGACGACAGCGCGCTACGGGGGGGGATCGTCGAGTTGATCAGCGACCGCGACGTTCGTGCCGACGAGGCGGCGACAGGGGCCGAGGCGCTGCGGCTGCTAGCCGAGAACGTCTACGACTGCGTCGTGTTGGATCTCGGCCTGCCGGATATGGACGGCACCGAGCTGTTGCGTGCCCTCGAGTCCAAGCGGGATGTGGCGATCCCGCCCGTGATCGTCTATACGGGGCGCGCCCTCGACCACGACGAGGAGCTCGAGCTGCGAAATTTCTCGGACTCGATCATCATCAAGGACGTTCGCTCCGAGGAGCGGCTGATGGACGAGGTCTCGCTCTTCCTGCACAGCGTCGTGAGCCAGATGCCCGAACGAAAACGGAAGATGATCACCGATTTGCACGACGTCGATCGGTTGCTCAACGGGAAGCAAGTCTTGATCGTCGACGACGACATGCGTACCGTTTTCGCATTGTCTCGGATCCTCAGCGGCAAGGGGGTCAAGACCCACAAAGCCGAGAACGGCGAGCGGGCGCTGGCCGTGCTCGATCAGAACCCGGCGATCGAGATGGTGCTGATGGACATCATGATGCCCGTGATGGACGGCTACGAGACGATGCGACGGATTCGTAAGCAGGAACGCTTCCGCGCTCTGCCGATCATCGCTCTGACGGCGAAGGCGATGAAGGGCGACCAGGAGCGGTGCATCGAGGCGGGGGCCAACGACTATCTGCCGAAGCCCGTGGATGAGACACGATTGTATTCCATGATGAGGGTTTGGCTCTACCGCTGAGACGGCAGCGAGGTAGCACCGCGTGAAGATGGACGAGGAGACGGTCGAAGGGATCGAAGTCGATCTCCTGTTGGAGGCGCTACGGCGGCGGTATGGCTACGACTTCCGCTCGTATGCGCGGGCAACGGTCGAGCGGCGTGTGCGACAATTCCTCTCGGAGATGTCGGTCGCGTCCATCGCCGACGCGATCCCACGCCTCCTGCACGACGAGTCGTTCGCCATCACGTTGATGCAGCACTTCTCGATCTCGGTCACCGAGATGTTTCGCGATCCCGAGGTCTATCACGTGCTGCGCAGCGCCGTCGTTCCGCTGTTGAAGACCTATCCGCACGTCAAGGTCTGGCACGCAGGTTGCGCGACGGGGGAGGAGGTCTACTCGATGGCGATTCTCCTCCGCGAAGAAGGACTCTATGAGCGGGCGACGATTTTCGGCACCGACTTCAACGATGCTGCGTTGCAGTCCGCCAAAGCGGGGATCTATCCACTGCAGAAGATTCAGGAGTTCACGAAGAACTACCAGCGTGCGGGCGGGCGTCGGTCCTTCGCGGACTACTACCATGCGGACTATGATTCGGCGCTGATCGATTCCGCCCTCAAACGCCGCGTTACCTTCGCCAACCACAACCTGGTGACGGACACGGTGTTTGGCGAGATGACGTTGATCCTCTGTCGCAACGTGATGATATACTTCAACCAGGAGCTGCGCGCCCGGGCGCTTCGGTTGTTCACGGAAAGCCTCGTGCGGGGCGGGTTTCTCTGCATTGGAACGAGGGAGGATCTGACCTTCTCCGAGGTGGTCGACGCCTATGAGGTCGTCGATGCGAAGGCGAGGATCTACAAGAAGAAGGCGGCGTGAACACGAGTCGGACGCATAGAGCTGCGGTGATCGGCGGATCCGCCGGTGGGCTCGAGGCCCTCGGTGCGCTGGTGGTGGCGTTGGGTGAGGGGTGCCCGCTGGTTCTCGTCGCCGTGCTCCACGTACACCGCACGTCGTCCGTAGCGCTGGTGGCACAGAGTCTCAGCGCGCGGGGATCGATCGTCGTCTCCGAAGCGCGAGACAAAGAGCAGGCGCGGCCGGGGCAGCTCTACCTGGCGCCACCGGATTACCATCTGCTGATCGAGCGCGACGGGGGCCTCGCCCTCTCGGTGGATGCGAAAGTGCGCTGGGCCAGGCCGTCGATCGACGTGCTCTTCGAGAGCGCTGCGCGTGCGTTCGGTAAAGAGTTGATCGGGGTCATCCTCTCGGGCGCCAATGACGATGGAAGCGACGGGATGGCGGCGATCAAGCGCTTCGGCGGGCTCACCCTCGCTCAGGATCCGGCGTCGGCACTCCATGCGATGATGCCCCTTTCGGCGATCGAGCGTGGCGTGGTCGAGCGAGTCGCACCGATCGAGGGGATCGCGGCGATCCTTCGCGCGCGCAGCGGAGCCACGGAGGTCGAGCGATGAGTCCGAGACCGATGATCCTGATCGTCGACGACAAGGCGCAGAATCTCTTTGCCCTCGAAAAGACGCTGCGCGAGACCAACGCCGAGATCGTGACGGCGACGAGCGGTAACGACGCGCTGATCGCCACGCTGAGCCACGACTTCGCGCTGGCGATTCTGGACGTGCAGATGCCCGGGATGGATGGGTACGAGTTGGCGGCTCACTTGCGAGGTGAGCCGAAGACGCGCCATGTCCCGATCATCTTTCTGACGGCGTACTCCGACGAGCAACAGATGTTCAAGGGCTATGGAATTGGGGCGATGGACTATCTGGTCAAGCCCTACGATCCGATCGTGCTCTTGAGCAAGGTGCTCGCCTTTCTCGAGCTCGATCGCCAGCGCGCCGAGATTCACGAGCAGCGGGCCCAGCTCGAAGAGGTCGTCGCGCATCGCACCGCCGAGCTCGAGAGTGTCAACGCGAAGCTGCTGGTCGAGATCGGCGAGCGCCGCCGCGCGGAAGAGGAGATTCGCGAGCTGAACGAGGGTCTCGAGCGGCTCGTCGCTCGACGCACGGCGCAGCTCGAGGTCGCCAACCAGGAGCTCGAGGCATTCGCATACTCGGTCTCCCACGATCTGCGGGCGCCGCTGCGAGCGATCGAAGGATTCAGCCAGGCCTTGCTCGAGGACTACGAGGCGCTGTTGGACCAGACGGGCCAAGACTATCTGCGGCGTGTCTCCGGTGAAGCACGGCGGATGGCGGAGCTGATCCGCGATCTTCTCGTGCTCTCGCGCGTGACCCGGGCCCAGATGCACCAGGAGGAGGTCGATCTGACGATGCTCTGCCGCGAGGTGGTGACGATGTTGCAGCAGAGCGAGCCGGGTCGCGAGGTTCAGATCACGATCGACGACGGAATGCTCGCGCAGGGCGATCCCCAGTTGCTGCGGCAAGTGCTGGAGAATCTGATCGGCAACGCCTGGAAGTTCACGTCGCACACACCCGAGGCGCGGATCGCGGTCCAGAGCGAGCGGCGTGACGCGGGACCGACGTACGTCGTCCGCGACAACGGCGCGGGGTTCGACATGCAGTACAGGACCAAGCTATTCCAACCGTTTCAACGTCTGCACGCGATGAGCGAGTTCGCAGGAACGGGAATCGGGCTCTCGACGGTGCATCGGATCATCACCCGACACGGTGGGCGGGTCTGGGCCGAGTCCGTCGTGGGCGAGGGCGCGACGTTCTATTTCACCCTCGGAGACGAGCAAGCTGCCGACAGGGAAAGACGATGACGACGGCGAGCCGGGCGAAGACGATTCTCTTGGTCGAGGACAATCCCAACGACGAGGCGTTGGCGCTGCGGGTGTTGAACAAGTGCGGACATGGCGCCGAGGTCGTGGTCGCGCGAGACGGAGCGGAGGCGTTGGAGTTTCTCTTCGCCGAGGGGCGCTACGCGGGTCGGTCGGGCGCCGCCCTGCCGACGGTGACCCTGCTCGACCTGAAGTTGCCAAAGCTCGACGGGCTCGAGGTGCTGCGGCGAATTCGAGCCGACGAGAGGACGGTGCTGGCGCCGGTGGTCGTCCTCACCTCCTCCGACGAGCAACGCGATCGGCTGGAGAGCTATCGCTGCGGTGCCAACAGTTACGTGCGCAAACCCGAGGCGTTCGACGCCTTCAGCACGGCCCTGCGCGGAATTGCCGAGTACTGGCTCGAGGTCAACGAAGCGCCCAACGGACGAGTGTGACCGATGGCGGACCGATTGCGTCTATTGTTGCTGGAAGACTCGCAGAACGATGCGCTGCTGCTCTTGCGCGAGCTCAAGCGGAGTGGATTCGAGGTCGAGTATCGGCGCGTCGAGACAGCCGAGGCGATGGAAGCGGCGCTGCGGGATGGTGCATGGGATCTGATCGTTTCGGACTACACGATGCCACACTTCGACGCGCCGGCGGCGCTGCGGATTGTTGCGGCGTCGGGGCTCGATATCCCCTTCATCGTCGTATCGGGAACCGTGGGCGAGGACATCGCCGTGCAGACGATGAAATCCGGCGCTCACGACTATTTCCTCAAGGGTAGCTTGACCCGATTGGGTGCGGCGATCCGGCGCGAGATCAAAGAGTGGGAGTTGCGCCGCGCGCATCGTCGGAATATCGCGAAGATCGAGCACCTCAATCGTGTGCTTCTCGGGATCCGCAACGTCAATCAGCTGATCGTGCGCGAGCGGGTGCCGTCGACCATCATCCGCACGGCCTGCGCCGACCTCGTCGAGACGCGGGGCTTCGCGGCAGTCTGGATCGTCCACACCACCGCCGAGGGGCGCATTCTGGATTACGCCGAGAGCGGTCTGGGCGACGATTTCCCGCAACTCGTGGCCCAGGTCGAGTCCGGCTCCCTTCCAGACTGCTGTCGACGAGCCCAAGAGACGGGCGAGCTGGTGCTGATCGAGGGACAGTCGGGCGGCTGCAACGGTTGCCAGCTTCGGCGGTGCGGCGAGGGGGATACGTTGACGATCCAGTTGACGCACGACGGCGTGCATCAGGGTTTCATGAGCGTGATG
>JAGQJP010000225.1 GCA_020430585.1 Myxococcales bacterium
GATCACCAGGCTGAGAACGATGAAGTAGCGGTAGAACTTGATCAATTTCCGCGGCGTCACGAGGCCGAGCCAGGTGATGAAGAACATCACGACGGGCAGCTCGAAGCAGATCCCGAAGGCCAGCATCAAGTTGATCGGGAACGAGTAGACCGTATCGACCCGCAGCGCGAGGGTGATCGATGCGTCTTCTTTGCTCAGGGCGATCACGAACTGGGCCAGAATCGGCAAGATCAGGAAATAACAGAAGACCGCGCCGCCCAGAAAGCAGATCGTCGAGCCGAGGACGAAAGGCAATGCGTGCTTTCGCTCGTGCGGATAGAGGCCCGGGGCGATGAAGCGCCAGACCTGGTAGAGGATGAACGGCGAGCCAGCGAAGATCGAGGCGACCAACGAGAGCTTGAGGTGAATCCAGAAGAGCTCCATGAAGTCGAGCTGCAGGATCCGCCCGGCCATCTTGGCCTTCTCGAGCTCGCGCACGATCGGCCACTTGAGGATCAGGAAGAGCTCGGTGTGATACGCGAAGGCGACGAAGAAGAGCAGCACGATCGCGATCACGCTATAGAGCAATCGCATCCGTAGCTCGCCGAGGTGCTCGGTGAACGGCAGCTTCTCGTCGTCGATGCGGCCCGACTCTAGTTGCTTAGGCTTTCTTGCTCGCTGGGTCACGCTGCTTTTCCGCATCCGCTGGGGATTTCGTCCCGCTCCCGCTCGTCTGGTCGTTCACGGTCGACGGCGCGCTGCTGACCTCCCATCCTTCGGGGATATCCCACTCGGCGATGGGGTCAACGCTCGTGGGATCGGCGTCGGCGCGAAAGGGCTGCGGCGAGCCGTCGGGTGGACGGATCGAGACCGTCTCCTCCGTCGAATCGTCGGGCCCGTCGCCGACGTGGTCCTCGTCACCCGCTTCGCCCTCGTCGTCCTCGTCGCGCTCCGATTCGTCGCCCGCCAGTAGCTCGTTCTCGTGGGCATCGGCGTCGGCCAGATCCTGCTCGTCGAGGCCGAGATCACCATAGTACTCGGGCTGTAGCGTCTCGCGGATCGGATCGAGCTCTTCTTCGAGCTCGCGCGCCGTTCGGCGAAACTCGCGCAAGCCGCGACCGACCATGCGCGCCACCTCGGGAAGCTTGTTCGGACCCAGCACCAACAGCGCCACGCCGAGGATCAAGAGGATTTCGGTGACTCCGATATTGAACATCGATTCTCTCCGCGCATCCGGGACGGTACCCGGTTTCCGCGCATAGCTCTCGCATCGTATCGCCATCTCGTGGTGCGATGCAAGGTCCAAGCATCGGAGAGCACGTCGGCGGCGCGGTCGAATCGGTCAGTGCGCTTGCCCGAAATCGAAACCGATCTGCTCGTTGGTCAGCGATTCGGCGTCGAGCCCGCGTTTTCGCAGCTCAGCCGTGAAACTGGGGGCATAGCCGTGGGCGACGTAGATCTTTCGCGGCGCGACGCGCTCGATATAGTCCAGCGTTTCGGAGTAGCTCGCGCTATCGGTGATGGGAAGCGCAATGTCCACGCGTTGTTGGCGCGCGTAACCGGGTACGACGGCGTGGCCGCTGAGCAATATCGTGCGCGCGCGGCGCAGCGATTTGATCGCAGGCGACGATCGAAGATTGCGGGGCCAGATGATCACCTCGTCCGGTCTCGGCGTGCCGCGGAAGCATTTGCAGCTCTCGAGAGAGACACCCAACTGCACGTAAATCTTATTCTTTTCGTAGATTGACCGATGCAACCGCAGGTTGAATCCCTCGCGGGCGAGGCGCTTGGCTACCTCTTGCGCCGTTCCGACGGTCGCCGTGAAGACCACCGGGACGCGCTTGTCGTCGAGGGCCCGCCGAACCTCGCTCGTCAACAGCGCATAGCCATCGTCGATTGCGGGAAACTCGTAGCGCGGATGGGCGAAGTGGGCCGGGATGATCAGCTCGTCGCACGACTTGACCTCAATCGCCTCGCAGGTCAGCTTGCGCTGAAACGAGAAGTCTCCCGTGTAGACGAGTCGAAGGTCATCTTTTGTCACGCGAATCTGGGCCGAACCGAGGATGTGGCCGGCGGGAAAGAGCTCGATCGAGAGCTGCCCGAGGGAGAACGGACGGTTGTAGGGACAGACCAGACCGCGGACCTGTTGGCTCGGCTCGTGTCGCCGAAAGAGGCGCAGCGTCGCATCCGTCGCCAGGACCTTGTGATGCGCGACCGTCGTCGAGACGTGGGCGTGCGAGACAAAACAGAGGTCTTGCGGATGGAAAGCATCCAACCATAATATAGTACCCGTTAAGTGGATGCCGCGCTCGAAGACAGGTCTCATAGCCAGGATGCTAGCGGTAACAGCGGGAAATGTCAAATAAACAAGTGACTTGAGAGATCTCTCTGGGAATCTTCGACCAGCACGCGCAACCAGCAAAGGCGGGGCGCCGCGCACTTCGAAGTCTGCGATCACAGTGAACAACTCGACGACGATAGCAAAAGTCTCCCTCAGCGCGCCTGTGCTCGCGGCGAACCTCGACAACCCATCGGCGATGCTTCGGCGCCCCGGGCGTTTCCTGCGCTGGATCGGTCGCTTCTTCTTTGACCGCGTCAGCTTCTCACCGCGCTTCGTCGAACAGATTCGCGATTGTAGCCGCGAGGGCACGCCCGTCTACGTTATGCCGCAGCACAGCTTGATGGACTACTTGTACTTCAATTGGGCCTTCCTCAAGCTCGCCTTACCGCTCGCGCTCTTCGCCAATGCGGTGAACACGATGCTGTTCCGCCGCGTCTTCGATCTGATCTTGTTCTTCTTTCGTTTTTATTTCGGAAAGTTCTTGAAGTTGAACAAGAGCAACCCCGAGTTTCTGAAACGAGTCGCCTCGAGCCACGCCCCATCGCTGTTGTTCCTGCGTACGCCGCGACAGCTCAAACGCGCGTTCTTCGAGGACAAGACCGACTATCTCCGCGCCCTGGTCGAGCACCAACGGGATCACGAGCGACCGCTGATCCTGATCCCGCAGCTCCTGAACTGGACGCTCAACCCCCAGCGCACCAAACGCAGCGTCTTCGACGTTCTCTTCGGAGACCCGAACCGACCGGGGCGATTGCGCAAAATCGCGCACTTTCTCTATCACCACAAACGCGCCTTCGTGCAGCTCTGCGAACCCCTCAACCTCAAGGAGTTCCTCGCCGAGCACGAGGGGCTCGACGACGAGAAGGCCTCCGAGCAGCTCCGCTTTGTGCTGATGCAGCGCTTCTCACTCGAACGAAAGGTGATCCAGGGCCCGGTCCTCAAGGGCGCGCGCCGCTTGAAAGAAGAGATCATCCAGAACAAGGAGCTGACACAGCGCATCCACGAGCTCGCCGAGCGAGACAACCGCAGCGCCAGCGAGCTGATGCGCGAGACGAAGAAATACCTCGACGAGATCGCC
>JAGQJP010000226.1 GCA_020430585.1 Myxococcales bacterium
CGAGGCGTGCCCAAATGCAAGGCAGCCGCCAAGCGCGCGACGCAGGTGTACATCAACGTACTCCGAGGAGCGCGCGCGGCGGCTAACGCCGCAGTTGGGTACGGATCGCCTACGAGGGGGTTAGGGAGTGCACTTGGAGCCGATGATCACATTATCGATGTAGACACCCTCTTGGGTGTTCCCAGCACCATCTTTGGAGTCGAACTTGAAGCGAACCTTCACCTTCTTACCGCCATAGCCGGGCACGCTGACCTGGATTTGGACCCACTTCTTGTACTGGTCGCTGGTCAGCTCCTTCTTCTCCCAGACCGTCTTGGTCGATGTCCCCTCGAGAATCTGGACCGTAAGCTGGTCGAAGTTCTCCGACGCCTCGACGTCGATGTAGAGCTGGAACCGAATCAACGCGTCGACACCGGGCTGCAGCGTGATCTCCTGTGACGTCGCGGTGCCATTGACCGCGTTGCCGTCACCGACGTAGTTGAGCTTGTCGATGTCGCCGAAGTAGAGGCTCGTCGTGCCGTTATAGGCTCGAATCTTCGAGGTCTGCCACTTCACCTTGTCGGAGTTGCCATCGAATTCGAAGGTCGCCGTCGTGCCGTCGAAGGACTCGCTGTAGAGGTTGGACTTGCAGCAGCCCGTCTTGTTCACATCGAGCGTGAAGACGCACTTCTCGGACTCGCAGGTGTCGGTCGTACAGCTGTCGTTGTCGTTGCAGTCGCCGTTCTGCTTGCAGCACAGCACCTCTTTCTTGCAGACGTTTTCGACGCAGCTGTCTTTGGTACAGCTGTTCTGGTCGTCGCAGTCGGCGTCCTTGAGGCAGCAGCCTGCGATCGGCGCGTATGTGCACGTGCCGCTCGAGCACTTGTTGGTCGTGCAGGCGTTGAAGTCCTCGCAATCGCTGTCCAAGGTGCACTTCTGCACGACGCAGGGCATCGTCACGCGGACGTCGTCGAAGTAGACCCCCTCGTAGGTGTTCAACGACGAATCGACGCTGTCGAAGTAGAACTTGAGCTTCACCGGCTTGCCGGCAAACGGCGTCAGATCGACCTCTTGGGCGATCCACTTCTGATAGTCCGACGACGTGATCGCCGTCTTCGCCCAGACCTGCGTCTCCTGGTCGCCCTGGAGCGCCGTGATCCAGACCTTGTCGTGGGTCGACGAGCTCTCGGTGCGCAGCCAGACGTAGAATCGCAGCTTCGCCTCGCCACCCGCCGGAATCAGCACCTCTGGGCTGGTCGCCGAGCCCTTGACGATGCTGCCGTTCGAGTAGTTGTGGGTCGCCGGGTCGCCGAAGTAGAGTGAGTAGCTCCCCGAGAAGGAGCGCAGGTTCGTCACCTGCCACTTCACCTGGCTGCCGTCGTCCTCGACGACGAAGCCACCGAGCGTCCCGTCGTCGAAGTTCTTCGTCAACAAGTTCGGCACGCAGCAGAGCGGATCCTGCTTCAGCTTGTATACGCAGGCGCCGGCAACGCAGGTGTCGATCGTGCAGTCGTTGGTGTCCTTGCACTCGTCGTCGGTCGAACAGCAGGTGTTCTGGTGCACGCACTGGCCCTGCTCATTACAGCTGTCGATCGTGCAGGTGTTCTGGTCGTCGCAATCGGTATCGGTCAGGCAACACCCTGCGATCGGGTCGTTCTTGCAAATCTTCGTCTGGGGATCGCAGATGTCGGCGGTGCACTTGTTGTTGTCGTTGCAATCGGTGTCGCCTTGGCAGCTCTTGACGAGGCAGGGCGCCGCCAACTTCATGTCGTCGATGTAGACCCCCTCGTAGTCGTTCGAATAGGCGTCGCCGGTGTCGAACTCGATGATCAGCTGAATCGTCTTGCCTTTGTACTTCGACACGTCGATCTCGGCGGTGACGAACTCGCCGTTCGTCTCTCCGTCGACATCGCCCTTGTCCCACACCGCCGTCACGTCGCTGCCGCTCTTGATCGAGATCGTCAGGCTGTCGTACGAGACGAAGCTCGACTCGGTCTCGATGAAGACCTTGAAGGTCAGCTTCACGTCATCGACATCGGGCACCACGAAGGCGGGCGACGTCGCCGTGCCTTTGTTGGACTGGTCCGGAGAGTCGTAGGTGTGGGTCGAGATGTCGCCATAGTAGAGCGAGTAGCTGCCCTCGGACTTCTTGTAGTCGGTGACCTGCCAGGTGACGTTCTGCGCCCCGCCTTCGAAGGTGAAGCCGTCGTTCCCCGACTCGAAGTTCGCCTTCCAATACACTTTGTCACCGGAAGACTCGATCTTGCACTTGTTGTTCACGCAGCTCTCGGACGTGCATTCGTTGGCGTCCTTGCAGTCGGCATCCGCCGTGCAGCAGCCCGCGTCGCTCTTTACCGTCGTCTTGCAGCTGAAGTCGACGCACGTGTTCTCGGTGCAGCTGTTGCCGTCGTCGCAATCGGTGTCCTTGCTACAGCAGGTGCCGTCCTTCTTGATCGTGTAGGAGCAGAAGCCGCTGACGCACTCGGCGGTCACGCAGGCGCCGGTTCCGCTCTTGCAGTCGCCGGAAAACGTACAGGTCTCGGGCTCTTCGGTGAGGGAGTGGACGCAGCGGTTGGCGACGCAGCGGTCGAGGGTCGAGTCGCTCAGGTCGTCGCAGTTCGCGTTCTTGTTGCAGCAGAGCGGGTCGTCGACCGGATCGTTCTGGCAGAAGCCCGACACGCACTGGTCGGTGGTGCAGGCGTCCTGATCCTCGCACTGGAGGTCATTGGTGCAGGGCGTCAGCTTCTTGTGGCTACAGGCGTTGAAAATGCAGCGGTCTTCGGTCGAGGGATCGTTGTCGTTGCACTCGTCGTCTTTCTTGCAGCAGCCAACGCCGCCGACGAAGGTGTATTGACACTTCCCGGCGATGCAGGCGTCCGCCGTACAGCTGTTCTTGTCGTTGCAATCCTGCGTTCCCGAGCATTCGCACGCCGGGTCCGTCGATTCGACGACGTTCACGCAGTGGTTGTTCAGGCAGCGGTCGGTCGTGCAGGGGTTGGAGTCGTTGCAATCGGCGTGGGAGTCGCAACACGTCGGATCGGGTGTGCCGATCACCACGCACTTCCCATCGGAGCAACGCTCGGGCGCGCAGACGTTCGACACCTTGCAGTCGGTATCGTTGCGACAACACGCGGGATCGAGCTTGACGTTCTTGCAGATGCCGTTCTCGCAGCTGTCGCTGGTGCAGATGTTGTCGTCGCTGCAATCGAGATTCGTCTGACACGCGCGGCTCTCACAGCGCGGGTCGCTCAGCGTGCAGGTCTCTTCTGGCGTACAGCCGCAGAGCTGGGTCTCGAGGTCGACGCACTGCCCACCGCTGCACTGCTGCTTGCTCGTACAATCGATGTTGCTGGTGCAGCTCGCGCTCGTTCCTTCGCTGCAGACGCCCTTCTTGCAAACCCCACCGACGCACTGTTTGTTCTGTTGACACGACTTGCCCAGGCAGGTGCCGTTGTCGCAGTACCGCAAGGCGCCGCAGTCGAGGTTGCTCGTGCAATCGGTCGTCGGCGAGACGCACTGACCCGAAACGCAGAGGCGATCGCCACCACACTCGTCGTTGGTCTGGCATCCGGTTGCTCCCTCCGAACCTTTACATCCAATGAGCCCGATCAATAGTAGAGCCGGTAGCCACCAACGCCGTCGGTCGGCTGATTCTCGGATTGCGCCCCTCATCTCGTCCCCCAAACCCTTGATTTTTCGACCATTCACGAGCTTCGACCCTCGCCAAACCGGGATACCCTAGCAAATCAGTGTAGCGAAAACAAGCGCTATCCGACGGATGGATTTCTCCTTGACCTACCGAACGAACTTGATAGGATAGTGAAATCGTTATCAAAACCGCGAGATTGCGAACGGAGACGATGCGAACAGCGGCGTGGAACAAGTGGCTCAAGGTCAGCTTTCTCGAGTTCGTCTCGCAGAACGTGATCTCCCAAGCGGTCGGCCGCGGAAGCGACCTGCGACTTCCCAAGCCGTTGCTGCGTCAGCTTTTGCGCGCGTTCGCCGGCGTCTACCGGATCAACCTCGACGAGATGGCCGAGCCCCTCGAACGCTACGAGACCTTCAACCAGTTCTTCGTGCGCGCCCTCAAGGCGGGCGTCCGGCCGATCGCCGCGTCCCCGGTCGTCTCGCCCGCCGACGGGCGTCTGAGCCAGTTCGGCCCGATCGAGAACGGGTCGCTGCTCCAGGTCAAGGGGATCCGCTATCACGTCGACGAGCTCTTGCTCGGCGATGCCGAAAGCCGCCGCTATCACGACGGAACGTTCTTCACGGTCTACCTCAGCCCGCAGAACTACCACCGTGTCCACTCGCCGGTGGACGGTTCGATCAGCGGATTCCGCTACGTTCCCGGGCGGCTCTTTCCGGTCAACGATCTCGCGGTCGCGAACATACCCAGCCTATTTACGGTCAACGAGCGGCTGACGAGTTACATCGACACCGATTTCGGGCGCGCCGCGCTCGTGATGGTCGGCGCGACCTCTGTTGGACGGATGAGCCTGTCCTACGCGCCGCTCGAAACCAATCAGGGCGCCGAGGCGCTGCATTGCCGCGACTTCGACGATCCGATCGCGATTCGTCGAGGCGAGGAGCTGGGGCGCTTCAACCTCGGCTCGACCGTGGTCGTGCTGCTTCCGAAAGCGGCGCGCGTCGTCTTCGATCGACGGCTATCTCCCGGCTGCCGGGTCAAACTCGGCGAGCCCCTGATGCGGCACGCCGACGTTGGCGACGCAGGGACGGACTCAACAAGCGAGGACTAAGTCGATGAGCTCCGACGCCCAAACGTTCGAAGAGATTGCCGCCATCGAGTTCATCGACGACGCCGCGCAACAGGTCGCCGTCCAGTGGCCTCCGGCGATGATCTTCAAGCGGCGCCCCCGCGCCCGACCACGTCCGAAAAACGTCCACCGTACCGAGGAGTTCCCCTTCGAGGCCTACGACGAATCGGCGGCCGCCGCCAAAGTGGAGAAGACCGCAGCGGTCCTCCCGAAACGCGCCAGACCGACTCCGAAACGACGAACCACGTCCGAAACCCACGCCCTCGCCCTCGAGGGCCCGCCGTCGATTCCCGAGCCCGAAAGCGCGACCGAGGAGAACCTCTTCGAGCTCCGGGAAGAACCGACACGCCCTGAGCGACTGGGCGCGTTTCTGCCACAGTCGTCAGCGGCAGCGCAGGAAGCTCGCGACGACCTTGCGGCCCCTGGCGTGGACGCAGCTGATGCGGACCAAGACAAGGCGCGGCGCCCCGAGAAGCGGCGCACGACCGATCTGGACCTCGAGCCACCGGAGTTCGACGGCGCGGCGCGGTCCGACGAGCCCGACGTCGGCGCGGGTGAAACGACGGTCCCGGGCGACGAGATCGCGGACGTACAACGCGGCGAGCCGACGATCGCTGGAGCCGAGCCGACGATCGCTGGAGCCGAGCCGACGATCGCTGGAGCCGAGCCGACGATCGCTGGGGCCGAGCCGACGATCGCTGGGGCCGAGCCGACGCTCGCTGGGGCCGAGCCGACGATCGCTGGGGCCAAGCCGACGATCGCTGA
>JAGQJP010000017.1 GCA_020430585.1 Myxococcales bacterium
ACAGGGCCCCTGCGGACAGTCGGCGCGAGTGTTGCACAGCGTGCCCGCAAAAGGCGCCGCGACCAGCCCGCCGAAGGGCTCGATGCCCTCGTCGGCGGTGAAGGTCCAGGCGAAGCCCTCTTTCTTGAAGCGCTCGCGGGTGAACCAGGGAGAATTCTCGAGTCGCAGCGTGCAGCTGACCTTGTCACCGATCTGCAGCGTGGCGTCCTGCCCGAGGAGCTCGCCCGTCGCCACCTTGCGGCACTGGATCGCCACCGTCGCCGTCCCGGGCACGCCGGTCAGCGTCTTTTTCGGCGTCGACGGATCGGGCGGCGCGGGCGTGTTGTGGTTGCACTGCGCCCCGAGCGTCGAAAGCGACAGAACGAGCACGAGCCCGATCACGAGCTTGTGCTGAATTCGTCGTGTTCTTTTGGTTTCCATCTCGTCTCTCCTTCTTCGAGAACAGTCGATGTCGAGGCCCGATTGTGCAGAACACATGCCACGGGACGTCGCGATACGGAGAGCGGGAGAGACAGGTTGCAAGTTCCGAATAGTACGACAGAAATCCGACTATACCGAGCTCGCCGAGCCGCTCCGTGAGGCCTCGAATCGCGCGCTCGGGAGCCTGTATCACCCTGTATCCCTCGGCTGTATCAGGTATCGTTCTCGGCGAGGACGACGAGGGAGTCGGCGGCGGTCAGCCGGTAGCGACTTCTGCGGGGAGCTCGTCGAAGTAGAGCCACGCTGGCTCGAGGTAGATCTCCGCGCCCTCCTCCTGGCACAGGTCGTCGTAGACGTCCTTGACGTCGGCACGCGATGGTTGTCGGGCGCGTTCTGCTCCGCTCCAAACCGACGGAGGCCGACATCCGTCGACAGCATGGATGACACGCTCTGTCCCATGGCGAGCCCGACCTCTCGATGACGCTCATAGGGTTACAAATCGATTGTTTGCGCTTCGATGGCGTGATAGCATCGCCTCAGATTCGTGCCAACTATCGTCAACCATCCCGTTCATCCACCGATCGCGGGTGACGGCACGCATCGCTCGCCGCGGCGTGCGAGCGCCACGACCCACGACGAACGGAGGCCGCCGATGAGGACGCTCCTACTGGCTCTGTTACTCTGCAGCCCTCCCCTGGCCGTCTGGGCCCAGCCCGCTCCACCGATGAGCCCGCGCTTCCGCCTCGCGATCGGCCCGACCGTGGCGGGTTTTGGCATCACCAGGGCGCTTGGCGGCGATGGCCATTTCGATGACGCGACGATTCGCTGGGCCATTGGCGGCGCCGCGCGACTCGAGTACAGGCTCATGTCGTTCCTGGCGCTCGGCGGAGAGCTCGAGTACGTGCGCCTCTACGGCAACGATCCGAACGACGTCCGCGGATTCAGCGGGCTCTCGAACGTCTTTCGAGCGGCGTTCACGCTCAATCTGATGGCGCCGTTGGCGCGTGGAGTCGTCGAGCTCGGCGGGCGCCTGAACGTCGGGCTCTCGACGCTCTGGCAAGCGCAGCAAACCTATACCGGCGTCGGGCTCCACCTCTCGGTCTGCGCGACGCTCCTCGTCTGGGTCTCGCGCAGCATCGGGCTACACCTCGATATCGGCTCGCGCAACGAGTTCGTGTTCGGCGTCGCGGGGGGCGACGACGGCGCATTGAACGACGTCTTCGTCTATTATACCGCCCTCGAGATCAGGCTGGGGCTGACGGCTCGCTTCTGATCCAGGCCCCTCGACACCAGTCCGCGCAGGATTCCATCCCGCCGTCGTGCAGCGCTTGTATCGCGATCTCGCGCCTGCTACACTGCTAGGCATATCCAACACATCGATGCCATGGGGCATTTTGGGGAGGAACGCGATGCAGACGATGCGGCGGAACGTGCTCATGCTCTCGTTCGTGCTCTTGTCGACGGCGTCCGCTGGAGCCCAGACGCTGCGGACGCACACGGGCATGCTGGTCAACTGCGCCAACGACACGATCAACGACCCGACCTGCGTCGCGGACCCGTCGCTGAGCGCGCCGACGCCATTTCGTTGCACCTGGAAGAGCAGCGAGAAGCACGTCGTCGACAATAGCATCGGGGGCAACGTCACGACACTCCCCGCGTGCGCCACCTTGGTGATCGAACCGGGAACGACCGTGATGATGGCCTCGATCCAGAGCCTGCGGATCAACGGCCCGCTCGTGATCGACGCCGCCGACAACCCCGTGCTCTTCACCTTCACGCAGAACGGTAGCGACCCCGTCAACAACCCGACGGCGGGAAGCTGGGGGCAGCTGCGGATCGAGAACGATCAGGGGGCAACGCTGAAGGGGACCCTCGGACCGAGTGATAGCCTCAAGGGCCTGATCATAAATGGCGGTGGCTTCGGCGCGCCAGCGTTCCAGCTCCTCGGGCCGCTCTACGCCAACAACGTCTTCGGTGACGAGATCACCATCACGCTCGCGGGTGTAACCGTGAAGAACAGCTTCGGCGACGCGATTCACTTCGGGACGAGCGGAGGCGCCACACGCCCGTTGCGGGCGAAGCTGGTCGATCCCGTCGTCGACAACGTCACCAACGACGACGGAATCGACGTGCGCGGCGGGAGCATCGTCGAGATCGTCAACCCTCGGGTCACAAACGTCAACGACAACGGGATCCAGTGCGGCTCGCCCTGTTCGATCGTCGGCACGCCCGGCGTGAGCGAGATCCGCACGACGACGCTCGGCCACGGTCTGGTCATCGCCAGCTCGGCCAACGTCTCGGACCTGATGATCAGCGACACCAACAACAACGGCGTTCTGCTCACCGGAGACAATCCCGGGGCGACGATCACGTTGAAGGGCGTTACGATCAGCGAGACGGGCATCGACGGCATCGCCCTGGTCTACGCCGCCAACAACGACTATTCGAACGTGCACCTGACGCTCGACGACGTGACGATCTCCAAATGCAACACCGGGCTCTCGATCAACGGATTCGTACCCGCCAGCGGATTCGTGCTCACGAGCACGAATCTATCGATCAATGGCGCTGGAAATCACGCGATCAACGTCAGCGTCGACTCATTGACCGCGACGAAAGCCAAGTTCACGTTCGACAAGTTGACGATCACGAGCCCGATCCAGGGTGGCGTCGTCTTCGGTGGCCGCGGCGGGCGCGATTTCTCGCTCACGATCCGCGACTCGGTGATCACGAATACCTGCGCCACAGGGCCGGGCTGTGGTGGAGGGCCGGGGATCTCGGTGATCAACGGCAGCTTGATCCTCGAGCGCTCGACGCTCGGTGAGATCGGCGGCTCTGGTGTCTACGTCCACGTGGAGGACGGCGTGAACCGCGACTCGCGGATCGAGAACACGCTGGTCTACGCCCTCAAATTCGGCGACACGACGGCGATCCGTCTGAACAGCGCCAACGTGCGAGCCCTCGTACGCTTCAACACGCTCGACGGCACGACGGTCAGCGGCAACTGCGGGTCCAATCCCTCGGCGACCTGCGGCAACGGTCTGACCGCCAACACCTCGTCGGTGTCGCAGTTCGTGGGCAACATCGTCACCAACTTCCGCGGCACGGGGATCGGCCACAGCCACAACCAGACCCTGGTGAAGAACGACGCCTTCGGAAACAAGACCGCCCAGGGCGCCGATTGCAACTACAACTTCGAGGGGACCTGCGCCGCGACGGGCCCAACGGGCAACGCAAACCTCGACCCGAACTACACGAGCATCGCCAAACAGAACTTCCACCTCAACACGGGATCACCGAGCACGTTACTGGACGCGATCGATCCGAAGGACACCGCGGTCTTCCCGCTCGACGACGCGCCGACGGTCGACCACGACGGACTGAAACGCATCGGCTGGCTCGATCGCGGTGCCTTCGAAGGGCCTCTCGTGATCGCAGCGACGATCACCCCGAACACGGGAAAGGTCGGCGAAACGCTGACGAACGTCGGGCTCATGGTCTACAACGCCGACGCGAGCACGGTCTTCGGGATGAGCTTCCCAGGAGCAGGCACCGACGCCACGATCGGCGTGAGCTTCGTCTCGATCGACTACGCAACGCACATGATGAAAGCGGACGTGACGATCGGCGGCACGTCGAAACCCGGCAAGCGCGACGTCACGGGGGACAACGGCGTGACCTCGCTCACACGCTCCAACGTATTCACCGTGCTTTCGGCGCCGCTGCTCGATTCTCCCGCCCTCGCACCATCGGTCGGGGCGCCCGGCCAAACACTGCAGATCACGATCAGCGGCAGCGGATTCTACGACGACCCTAGCGGCACGCGGCTGACGGTAACCCTCGGGGCTCCCGCGGACAACGTCCAGGTGAGCGTCGACTCGGTCTCCGTCGATGGGACGACGATCATCGCGACGGTCACGATCCCCGCGGCGATCCAGGTCGGCAGCAAGCTGACGCTCTCGGTGACGAACTCCGACGGCGAGGGCGACCAGGCGGGTAACGCTTTCACGATCGTCTCCGTCGCCCCGATCGACACGACGACACCCGACGCCGGGGACACCGCCGAGCCGGATCTCGACGACGACGGGACGCTGCCCGACGTGGATCTCGACGCAACCGAGCCGGATGCGGTGACCCCGACCGACCTCGTCGGCTCGGACCTGGCGACGGACGAGGACACGCTGACGAGCGACGCGGGCGACGATTCGCAAGCCCCTGGAGACGGCACGAGCGACGACGGCGGCGTCAGCCTCGATGGGACCAGCGACGACGGCGGGATCGGCCCCGATGGCACGAGCGACGACGGCGGGACCACGTTCGACGTCTCCACCGACCTCGCGCAACCGGACGGAGGCGACGAGGACCAGTCGATCATCAAGCTCGACTCGGGTGCGAACGGGACGGGCAGCGGCTCGGGCAAGAAGGGCGGCGGCTGTCAACAATCTGGCGGCGACGCGGCGCCGTCGCTGCTGATCGTGCTACTGCTGACGGTCGGGTTCATCCGACGGCGGCGGGCCCTCGGCTAGACAATATGGAACGACCGGCTCTCGATCGCCGAACGTGACAGGCCGTATGGGTCTGGCACAAGATGGTTGAGAGTTACGTAACCATCGAATCGCGGGTTGGCGCGCAGGCGCT
>JAGQJP010000227.1 GCA_020430585.1 Myxococcales bacterium
AGCTCTCTCCCTGGGTGCGACGGACGAACTCGCCCGATCGGTCACCGCCAAAGACCAGATGCGTGTGACAGTCGACGAAGCCGGGGACGACGAGCTGCGAGCCGCAGTCGACGACCTCATCGGCGGCGGGTGCGTCGGCCGCCGCGCCGATCCAGACGACATTCTCGCCCTCGATCACCAGCGCCGCGTCGTTAAGGACCCCCAACGCCTCGGCCGCAGCGGTGTCGCGAGCGGCGGCGGGCCGTACGTCGACGCCGTGGGGCGCGACGTCGAGGGTCGCCAACCGACCGATTGCCGTCAAACAACAGGATCGTGCCATCTCTTCCCTCGATCTCCAGACGGTTGCTCGTGGCCGAGAATACTCTATAATCGCCCTCATGACCAGATCGCCCCTCCGCCCGGTCCTTTTCGCCTCGATCCTCGTGACGCTCCTCGGTGGCTGTCGCGGTGCGGCGCAACGCGATGCCGACGCGGGACTGCGGCTTCAGCTCGCGGGCAAGCTGCGCGAGGCGATCGCCCGATACGAGAAGGCGCTCCATCGCGAACCGAGCCTCGATCGCGTGGGCAACAACCTCGGCGTCGCGCTCTATCTTCGCGGTGAGAGGGATCGCGCGCTGAAGCGATTTCTCGACGCCGCCAAGCGAAGCCGCTCGCCCTGGCCGCCGTTCAACGCGGGGGTCGTGATGCTGCGGGCCCACAAGTGGCAGCAGGCGTTGCGTTATCTCGCCCAGGCGCGCCGCCTGAGCCCGACGACGCCCTCGATTCGGCTCTGGCTCTGGATCGCCGAGCTGCGAGCGGGTCGCGGGCCGAGCGATCCGCCAACGGGATGCGAGAAGCTGCCGCCGCCGATCTGGCTCGAGCTCGGTCGATATTGGCTCTCGTCCGGGAAGCGAGCGGCGGGTCGCGCCTGCATCGAGCGATCGCTGCGCCGCGAGCCGCAGAACGCGTTACCGCCTTTGCTTTTGGCCCTCGATTCGATTCGCCATCACGAGTTGAAGGCGGCGCGGCGGGTGTTGCGCCACGCGGTCGCCAAGCTGCGCGCGGCGGGTAAACGGGTCGCCGAGCTTCACGCCGTGCTCGGGGCCGTCGAGCTCGGCCTGGGAGAGCTCGTACTGGCAAGGCGCGAGCTCGAGCTGGCCCTCGCCCTCGACGCCCAGCTCATCGATGCCTCCTATCTCTTGGGTTTGGTCGCTCTGCGTCAGAGAGAGTGGGAGACCGCCCTCAAGGCGTTCCGCGCGGAGATCGCCCGCGACAAGAGACATCGCGACGCCCTCTACGGCGCCGCACTGGCGACGTTCCGCCTCAAGCGATACCAACGAACGCTGAGCTGGCTCGAGCGGCTCGCCCGCGTTGGCGCACCGCGGCGCCCTGCCCTGCAGCTGAGGCTCGACGCGCAGCGCCTGGCGCCCCGACGCTGACCGACGGGACGCTACGCCCGGCCGGGTCGCGCGGCCGAACGCCGTCTCAGCTCGCGCGGCCGAACGCCGCCTCAGCTCGCGCGGCCGAACGCCGCCTCAGCTCGCGCGGCCGAACGCCGTCTCAGCTCGCGCGGCCGAACGCCGCCTCAGCTCGCGCGGCCGAACGCCGTCTCAGCTCGCGCGGCCGATCGTTCCTTCGAGAATTTGTCGCACGCGGTTGGCGGCCTGGTTGATCGACTCTTCGTCGCCCCCCAGGTAGAGGCGACCGAAGGCGCCGAAGGTGCGCACGTCGAGGAGGTGGATCTCGGCGACCTTCTCCGCTTCGTTCGCCGCCAGCGCGGCGTATCCTGCGGGCTCGCATTCGAGGATGTAGAGCGCTTCGTTCTCGAGCAGCAGATCGCCGTAGCGCATCCGGTTGAGGATCATCGCCTGATAGCCCTCGATCCCCGTGATGATCTCATGGGTCCGCACGACGGGCGCGCGGCGTTCCGCCACGTCGATCCCGTAGTAGCGCAGGATCGCGTCGCCAGCGGCGCGCACCTGGCCCTGGTCTTCGGAATGGACCTCGAGCATCCCGTATTGTCGCTCGACGATCAGCATTCCCGGCGTCACGTCCGCCGTTTTCAGCACCACGTCCGTGACCAGGTTGATCGACATCCCCGGGGCGACCTCGACGAAGAGCGCCGCCTGCTCCTCGAGGGGAAAGAACCCCTGGGAGACGGTGGAGATGTAACTCGCGAGCTGCGGCTGGAGCACATCGATGTAGGTAAACGTCCGTAGATCGATCATGGATCAGGTCTATCGCAGCACCCGCGACGCGTCAAGCGCAAAGCGGGGGGTGCCCCCGCCGCGGTTGGCCTCGATGCGCTCACGTGGTATGCTGCGACCGACCATCGAAGGAGGCGGGCGATGAATCGACCGATCGACGAGGAGCTCTCGAGAGAAGAGCGCGATTTCTTGACGAAGTTCGAATTCGATCGGGCGCGCTTCGAGCGATTGCGGGCGGACTACCTCGACGGAAAGCTCGATCCGGCGCGCTTTGGCGTCGTCGGCACCGTATCGGTACCGACCCACGACGCCTTCGTCCAAATTCCACCGATCGACGCTCGCGAATACGAAGAGCTGCGGGCGATCGGAGAAGCCGCGCTGTTTGCCGGCGAGGTCGGCGTGATCGTCCTCAACGGAGGGATGGCGACCCGTTTTGGCGGCCAAGTCAAAGGCGCCGTCGAGGTGCTCGAGGGTCACAGCTTTCTCGCGCTCAAGCTGGCGTCGGTCGCGAATCGGCCCTGGGGTCAGCAAGTGCCGGTCTACCTGATGAACAGCTTCGCCACCGACGTGGCGACGCGAGAGCATCTCGCCGCGCAGCCGTCACTCCCGTTGATGGCCGCCAATCTACAATGCTTCGTCCAAGACATCGCGCCGCGCCTGTGGCCCAACGGCATGCTCTATCGCGACGTCCGGGGGCATCTCTCGTATTATGGGACGGGTCACGGAGACCTGGCCGAGGCGTTTCGCCGCAGCCACCTGTCGCCGTTTCTCGACCGCGGCGGGCGGTATCTGCTGATGTCCAATGTCGACAACCTGCTCGCCGACGTCGACCCCGTGCTGCTCGGGATGCACATCCGCGGTGGCTGCCAGATCACCGTCGAGATCGCCGACAAGTACGCTGGCGATGTCGGTGGCACCCCCGCGCTGGTCGACGGCCAGCTTCAAATCGTCGAGACCTTTCGCTTTCCCGACTATCTCGACCACACCGCGATCCCCTATCACAACACCAACACCCTCTGGTTCAGCGTCGAAGCGCTGGCCGATGACTACTCTCTCCACTTTTACGCGGTCGAAAAAGAGGTCGACGGGACGATTGTCGTCCAATTCGAGCGCCTCGTCGGCGAGCTCACGGCCCATGTGCCAACCCAGTGCGTCCTCGTCCCCCGCGAAGGCGTCGAGAGCCGCTTCCTTCCGGTCAAGAAGCCCCACGAGCTCGACGCCGCCCGCAGCTTCTTCTCCCGCGTGCTCCGTCTGCGCAACGCCCTCTGACGTCGAGTCGCCTCAGCGATCGGGCTCGAGGCCGAGGGCCCGTTCGATCGCGCCTTCGGGCAACTCGAGCAGCGTCCGGGGAGGCGCGGGATCGAGGAGGTCGGGTTGGAGGTCGAGGCTGAAGAAGCCGACGTCGTGCCAAGCGCCGTGTTTGAAGCCGACGCGGGGAAAGGAGCCGACGAAGGCGAAGCCGAGGCTCTCGTGGAGCGCCACGCTCGCTGGATTGGGCAGTGTCACGCCCGCGATCGCACGCCGAAATCCTTGCAGGCGCAGCAGGGTGAAGAGTGCCCCGTAGAGAGCGCGAGCGATTCCGCGGCGCCGCGCCAACGCGGCGACATAGACCGAGACTTCGACCGACCAATCGTAGGCTTTTCGTGCGCGAAACTGCGTGGCGTAGGCGTAGCCCAAGCACGACGCCCCGTCGTAGCAGACGAGCCAGGGGTAGCGCGGCAGGACCTTGACGGTGATCCGCTCGACGAGCTCGGCGGCGTTGGGAGGCACGAGCTCGAAGGTGATCGGCGTCGATTCGACCATCGGCCGATAGATCGCTGCGACCGCCGCGGCGTCCGCCGCCCCGGCGAGCCGAATCGTCGCGCCTTCGGGGGATCGCGTCGCCGAAGCGGACGTCTTGGGGACCTCGCTCATCGATGCGCCTCCGCTCAGAACAGCGCCTGGTAGAGCGCGACGATCTGCTCGCGGCTCACGGGGCGCGGATTGCTCTGGTGGCAGCCGTCGGCGATCGCTTGGTCGGCCAGGGCCTGGAGTTGGCTCGGCGAGACGCCGACGTCGGTCAGCTTGCGCGGAATGCCGACGCGTTGTGCCAGCTCGTCGATCGCGCGCAGCGTCGCCTCGACACCGTCGACGCCGAAGGCGCGACCGATCGCCGTGACGCGATCGGGCACGACCTCGGCGTTGAAACGCACGACGTTCGCCAAGAGGATGCCGTTGGCCAGGCCGTGGTGCATCCCGCAGATCGTCGAGAGCGGATGCGCGAGGCTGTGGCAGACCCCGAGCCCTTTCTGGAAGGCGACCGCGCCCATCATCGAAGCGAGCGCCATCTCCGAGCGCGCCTCCATGTCGTCGCCCGATTCGACGGCGCGAGCCAGATATCGGGCGACGCGGCGCACGCCCTCGAGGGCGATCGCGTCGCACATCGGATGCAGCCCGAGGGCGAGATAGGCCTCGACATTGTGGGCCAGCGCGTCCATCCCCGTGGCGGCGGTGATCGGCGGCGGCAGCGTGCGCATCAGCTGCGGGTCGATCAGCGCGACGTCGGGAATCAGAAACGGCGAGAAGATCACCTTCTTCGTGTTCGTCTCGGGATCGGTGATCACCGTGCTGCGCCCGACCTCGCTGCCGGTTCCAGCGGTCGTCGGGATCGCGATGTGGGGCGGTAGATTGTCGGTGATCGCGTCGCTGCCGCCGAGGGCGTCGTCGTAGTCGATCACCGAGCCGCCATGCGTCGTCATCAGCTGGATCGCCTTGGCACCGTCGATCGCGCTACCGCCGCCGATCGAGATGATGCTGTCGGCGTCACCGACGTGGTACGCCTCGACGCCCGCGACGACGTCGGCGGCTTTCGGGTTGGGATGGACGCCGTCGAAGAGGGCGTGAGGAATCTGCGCCTCGTCGAGGCGCTGGATCAGGGCGGCGAACGGCGGCAGACCGACGAGACCGCGATCCGTGACGACGAGCACGCGTGTGCCACCGCACGCATCGAGCAGCTCGGGTAGCGCGGCGAGTGCCCCTTCGCCGAAGACGATCTGTGTTGGGAACGAAAATCGCACGACCATCGCGCACTCTCCTCTCACGACCGCTCGCGTCCGTTTGATTCCGGGCGAAGCGCTCATTCTCCCGGTGCTCCCGGGGTTGTCAAATCAGCTCGAAATAGCGATGCAGCTCCCAATCGGTAACCGCCTTCTCGTACTCCCGGACCTCCCAGCGCCGTGTGGCGACGAAGTGGTCCACGAACGCCGCCCCCAAGAGCTCGCGCGCCCGCTCGCTCTGGTCGAGGAGATCGGTTGCGCGATCGAGGCTGCGCGGCAACTCGAGCGCATCGGAGGGTTCGTAGGCATTGCCCTCGAGCACGGGCGGCAGCTCGAGCTCGTTCTCGATCCCGTAGAGACCCGCGGCGAGGGCGGCGGCATAGGCGATGTAGGGGTTGATGTCCGCCGAGGTGATCCGCAGCTCGAGGCGCGTCGCGCTCAAGCCACCCGGGATCACACGACAGCTCGCGGTGCGATTGTCCACACCCCAGCTGACGTTGACGGGCGACCAAGTTCCGGGGACGCGGCGCTTGTAAGCGTTGATCGTCGGCATGTAGAACGCCGAGAACTCTGGTGCGAGCTCGAGCACCCCTGCCAGATAGTGCCGAAAGAGACCGGACATTTGGTGCGTCGATTGGGGATCGAAGAAAAGATTCTGCCGTCCTTCGAGATCCCAGAGGCTCTGATGCAGGTGACCGCTACACCCGGGGAACTGGGCGTTCGGTTTGGCCATGAAACAGGCGAGCACCCCGTGGCGGTTGCAGATCTCTTTCATCGCCGTCTTGAACAGCGCGGCGCGATCGGCCGATTCGAGGGCCGTCCCGAAGAGCAGCGCGGTCTCGTAGACGCCAGGGCCGGTTTCGGTGTGGAAGCCCTCGATCTGGAGGTTGAAATCGTGCATCCCGTCGAGGATCGCGTGGATCAGCTCCGAGTTGTAGGTCGTGCGCAGGGCGCTGTAGCCGAACATCCCCGGCGAGAGGGGGAGTAGATCGCGATAGTGTTTCTCCGCCGCCGAATGGGGCGACTCGAGGAAGAGAAAGTACTCGAACTCCGAGGCGAACATCGGCCTGTAGCCGAGCTTTTGCGAGCGATTTTGGAGCCGTTTGAGCAGCTGACGCGGACAGACGCCGAGGGGGTCACCGTGGGGATCGTAGAAGTCGGCGATGAAGAGCGCCGTGTTTGGCTCCCAGGGGATGGTGCGTAGCGTCGCCATGTCGACCTGGGCGTGGGCGTCGGGGTAGCCCGTGTGCCAACCGGTGAAGGTGACGCCCGTCCCTTCGTAGAGCTGGTCGTTGATGTCCCAGCCGAAAACGACGTCGCAGAATCCGAAGCCCTTCTTCGCGATGCTCTTGAACTTCGCCATCGAGACGTACTTTCCACGAAACACGCCATCGATGTCGAAGATCCCGATCTTGATCTTCCGGATGCCTTTTTCCTCTAATGTTTCGATGATTTCCATCGCCCCTCCTGCTGCCCACGGTGGCCATACTGTATCGCAGCTCTCGACAATTTGCAGCGCCTTTTGTCTCTTGACAGCGCAGCGGACCGAAGTATCTTTAGATACACGCCAAAATTGGGGCGGAGCGTCACGCTGCCGACCGTATTTCCGAGGTGAGAATGAGTGATCAGCTGCCAGCGGCCTGGACCGCGGACTCCGAGTGGTCGGACGAGCACCAAAAGCTGCTCTACATGATTTCGAAATACTCCCATTGTGCGCGCACCGCAGACGAGAAAGAGCGCTGGATTCGCAAGATTCCCCTCCTCGTTTTGATCTACGAGGCGATCGTCGAGGGCGTGCTCGACTACGACTACGCCCCTGCCTCGGAAAACGTGGGCACGCGGCGGATCTACATCAACATCTCCCAGGAAGGGCGCGACGACGTCGACGATCTGCGCGAGGCGGGCTTGATCAACGGGCTCAAGCTCTCGTCCAAAGAGTATCAATCCGTGACGGCGTACCAGATTTCGCACAAGGGGCTCGAGGTCCTCGCCCAGGTCTCGGACGAGCTGCGCAAAGCCGTCGACGCGCTGATATTCCACGAGGGTGAACTTCTCGAGGCGAGCTGGAACGGCGAACAGTTCACCCTTCGCACGGCGTCGGGGTACGAGCGGGTTTCGACGATCACCGATTGCGAGGACGTCTCCTACGTCTCGAGCCCGTATTTGCCGGCCTCACTGCTCGACGAGTCGAGCGTGCTCTCGTCGTCGGCGGACCGCGCCAGTGAATCGGCGGCGGGGGTCTCGAATATTCGCGACGAGCTCTCTGAAGTGATCACGCTCTCCAACGTCAGCGTGCTGATCGGCGAGTGGATCCCCTTCGGGGCGAACCAGATCGTCGCCCTCAACGACAA
>JAGQJP010000228.1 GCA_020430585.1 Myxococcales bacterium
CGAAACATTCCAGAAGATCTCCGACCCCACGGTGCCCGAGTGCCCAGACTGCGGGTCGGGCGAGGTCCGCAAGCTGATCTCCCGCTCCAGCTTTCACCTCAAGGGGTCCGGGTGGTACGCCACCGACTACCAACGCGCGGCCGCGCCCAAGTCGTCGGAGCCCAAATCCGGCGAGAGCGCGAGCAGCTCGGCGGCGGTGGAGCCCAGCGGGGGCACGGGTCCAGCGAGCGCATCGGGCGGCTGTGCGGGCGGATGCGCCTGTCACAGCGCGAAAGCCTGACGCGGATCCAAACGATGAGCTCGACGCGGCGCCTATCGATCGTGGTTGCCGTGCTCACTCTACTCACCGGCGGCTGCACGCGCGTCGTCCTCAAGCGCGAGGTCCGCATCTCCCGCCAGCTCACACCGGGGCAGACGATCCGCATCGCGCTACAGAGCGCGGCGTTGACCGTCGTCGGTTCCCTCGGCAACGAGATCGTCGTCACGGGCGAGCTACGCGTTACCGCCTCGACCGATAGCGAGGCCGAGACGATGCTGCGCACGATTCACGTGCGAACACGGGTCGTGGGCAGCCAGCTCATCGTCGAGCAGGTCGGGCCGCGCCAGTCGATCACGCGCCACGCGTCCTTGAAGCTCACGGTCTCCCTACCGGCCACGCGCTCCCTCGCGATCGTCATCGACACGGGAGACGTCGATGGCCGACAGCTCCGCGGCCCTTGTCGGCTGACGACCCAGAACGGGCGATTGACCCTCGCCAGCAGCCAGCCGACGCGCCTCTCGATCGAAAATCGAAACGGCGCGGTGGTGCTACGTCAGGTCTCGACGCCCACGGCTCGCATTGCCCTGACCAACGGGCAGCTAACCCTCGACCGCTTCTCCGGCTCCCTCGACGCGCGGGTGAAGACCGGAAGCGTCAGCGGGTCACTACTGGCGCTGAGCGGCGTGGGCAATCGGATCCGGGTCGGGAGCGGCTCGATCCACCTCTCGCTCACGTCGCGCCGCGATCTTCAGGTCACCGCAACGGTCGTCAGCGGCCGTGTCGAGAGCTCGCTACCCTCGAGCGGCCCCCCCAAGTCGAAGGCGCTCCGCTTCGGAAAGGGCACATCCCGCCTCGAGCTGCACGCCGAGAGCGGCTCGATCCGACTGACGCCCTGAGCGCAGAATTGACAAATTCTCGGTCGCGTTCGACAATGCGCTAGCTACGAGTTGACACGGAGACGATCGATGGGTGTGCCGGACGCCAAGTATCTCAAAGCCTTTGGACTTCTTCACGGTCTCGACGACGCGGCCTACGAGCGACTCGAACAAGCGGCCGAGGTACGGGAGTTCTCGATCGGAGAGTTCATCGTTCGCGAGGGCGATGAGCCCGCCGAGCTCTTCTTCATCATCGAAGGGACGGTCGAAGTGATCGTTCCCCGCGTCGGTTTCGTCGATCTCGGCGCCGGCAATATATTCGGCGAAGCGTCGCTGATGGAAGCAGGCGCATTTCTCCCGGCCGGCTGGCGCCTCAAGCGTCGCAACGCGTCGTGCGTCGCCCGGACCAAGGTGACGGCGGCCTGCATCGACGTCGACCGACTCGCCGAGATCGTCAAATCCCACCCGGCGGTGCAGGAGCGACTCTCCAAGCTCGCCGAAGCCCGCAGCCGCAGCTAACCGGGTCATCGTGAGCTCCCTCTCCAGCGACTACACCAACGGGCGCCATCGGGGCGCCGTCTTCGTCACGGTAGCGATCGCCGCCCTGGTCGCGCTGGCGGTCGGCGCGATGATCGTCTGGAAGCCCGAGTGGTCGAGCTTCTTCTACGTCTCGGGGGTGGGGGCGCTCGTTTTTCTGGGTGGAATCGGCTTCTGTCTCCACGTCGACTTCTTCAGTCCTCGCTCTCCCTTGTTGTGGGCGCTGGTCGGCTCGGCGTTGCTCTTCGTCGTGGCTCAGGGCTTCTTCGAATTCATCGCGCCGGGGCTCTGACGATGAACAAGGTCGATCTCGCGGTCCTCTTGACCTACTTCGTCGGGATCCTGGCCTTCGGCAGCCTCTTCGGCCGCAACATTCGCTCGACCTCGGACTTCTTCTTCAGCGGCCAACGCTTCGCCTGGTGGATCATCGCCTTCTCCTGCGTCGCCACCGTCGTCGGCTCGTACAGCTTCGTCAAATACTCGCAACGAGCCTACGTCTTCGGCTTCTCGTCGACCCAGACCTATCTCAACGACTGGATCTGGATGCCCCTCTGGTTCGGCGCGTGGCTCCCAGTGATCTACTACTCCCGGGTCCAGTCGATCCCCGAGTACTTCACGCGGCGCTTCGACTCTCGGGTCGGGCTCGCCGTCACGGTGCTCTTGCTGGTCTACCTCTTGGGCTACATCGGGATCAACTTCGTCACCCTCGGCAAGGCGCTCGACGCCCTCGTGCCCTGGGGCATCCTGGAGTGGGCGGTGGTCGTCGCCGTCGTCAGCGGCGTCTACGTCACGTTCGGTGGCCAGACCTCGGTGATCATGACCGACCTGGTCCAGGGATTTCTCTTGCTGATCGCCGGGTTCTTCCTGCTCGGCATCGGCTTCGACTACCTCGCGAGCGGCCACTTTGTCGCCGAAGGCGGCAGCCTGCACTTCATCTAGCCCGGTGGCTTCTGGGCCAATTTCCGCGGTCCCCTGCGCCACGCGCTGACCTCTCTGGTCGAGCCCGCGGACTTCAGCGCCGTCGGCATCTTCTGGCAGGATGGCATCGCCAATACGGCGGCGTTCTACTTCATCAATCAGGGCCTGATCATGCGCTTCCTCGCCGTTCGCAGCGAGCGCGACGGGCGCAAAGCGATGTTCATTCTGGTCCTCGTGCTGATGCCGCTGGCGGCGATCGCCGTCTCTGGCGCCGGCTGGATCGGGCGCGCGATGACCAACGCCGGGCTGATGGGCGTCGTCGAAGGGGACAAGGTCTTCGTCATCGTCTCGCGCCTGCTCTGCTCGAAGGGCGTCTTCGGGCTGATCATCGCCGCTCTGATCGCCGCGCTGATGTCGACGGCCGACACGCTGATCAACGCCGTGGCGGCGATCTGGGTCAACGACATCTGGCGGCCGCACCTGCGGCCGGGACGCGAGGACCGTTACTACCTGGCGACCGCGCGTTGGGTCTCGGCGCTCAGCGCGATCGTCGGGATCGCTCTGGTTCCGCTGTTCATGCAGTTCAAATCGATCTTCGACGCCCACGGCACGTTTACCGCGGCGATCACCCCGCCCCTCGTGGTCGCCGTGCTCCTCGGCGTGCTCTGGCGACGCTACACGACGAAGGCGGCGATGGCGACGCTCGTTGGCGGGACGCTGGCGATCGTGCTCTCGATGGTCTTTCCCGCGCTGATCGCCCCCTTCTCTCACGGCTCGGCGCCCGGCGGCGAGGGAGCGAAGGCTTACAAATACTTGCGCGCCCTCTTCGGCGTGGTCGCCTGCGGCTCGATCGGATTGTTCGTCAGCCTGTTCACCACGCGAAAACCCGACCACGAGCTCGTTGGGCTGGTGATCGGTACACGAGATGCCGCAATCCGGCGCTACAAAGGCTCACCCGAGAACACCAGGCCCGGCAAGACGGTACGGATGCAACTGCGGATCGATCCCGAGGTCGAGATCGGAACCGCGCAGGTCTCCTCCGCCGACCGCGCCCTCCTCGCCGCCGATCCCGGCGATATCCTCTACGTCAGCGATCGTCGTTGGTGGCTCGGTGGCCTGCGCTCGACCCACGCGCGCCTCGCCACCGACGAGCCAGCGCGCGGTGAAATCCGACTGCACCCGCAGACCGTCGAGGAGGCCCAGCTGCGCGCAGGCGAGCAGATCGTCACGGTTTCCAAGGTGATCTGAGACGCAGCGCGCACTTTGGCACTTGATTTTGATCCGCCTCTCGAACTACAACAGACAACATGCCGCGCTACAATCCTGACCGGCTCCGGCAACACGCCGAGCGTCACGAGCGAATCAGCCAGAAAGAGCGCCGATTGAATCTCTACCGTCGGATCGGATTCGGCGTGATCGTGCTCTTTTTCGTCGCGGTCGTGCTCTTCTTCCGCCGGATCCTGCTGCCGTTCATCCTCGGCTCGCTGATCGTCTTCATCCTCGAGCCGCTGGTGCTGCGCCTGACGCGCCTCAAAGTCCCGCGGGCGATCGCCGTCTTCCTCGTCCTCGGCGGCCTGCTCTTCGGCATCGGTGGCTTCGGCTACGTGCTGGTGCCGCGCCTCCAAAAAGAGGTCAAGAAGGTCACCGAGAAGTTCGAGCTGCTCTTGACCCGCGGACGCGATTATTACGAAAAGCTGGTGACGAACGTCGCCGGTTGGATTCAGTCGACCACCGGCGGCGACGTCGACGGCAAGTACAAGCCGCCAAAACCGTCGGAGTGGGGCTTCGGACCGGATCTCTTCAAGTACCCCGACGACTCGTCGCTCTTGGTGCCCTATCTTCCCGAGCAACGTCTGCCGATTCGGGAGGACGAGATCCGCGAGCTCGAGAACCTGGTCCAGGTGCACAAGCGCAGCGACAGCTCGCTCTCGAAGAACCAACTGGACGACGAGCTCTCGAAGGTCAACCTGGTGATGGTCAAGCTCGACAAGCGCCACTGGGGTGTGCGCCTCAACGATCAGACGTTTCACTTCACCGCGCTCGGCGACGACCACTACAGCTTCGTGCCGAAGGTCGGGCGCCACCGCGGCCCGAAGATCAAGAATTTCCGCAAGGAGGTCGAGACGGCGCTCTGGGACGGGCTGGAGAAGATCGCGACCAAGGTCGTCTCGGGCTTTGCGACCTTTGCCGAAGGCTTGATTTCGGGCCTGATGGGCGTGATGATCGGGATGGTGATCACCTTCATGGTCGCCGCCTTCCTGTTGATCGACGTCCACGGCATCGTCGCCTATTTCGACGCCCTGGTGCCCCAGCGCTGGCGCGCGGACTACGACGATCTGAAGCAACGCCTGGGCGGACAGCTCGGCAACGCGATTCGCGGTCAGCTCGCGATCGCCGCGATCGACGGGATCCTCTGCGGAATCGGCTTCGCGATCCTGATCCCCGAATACACGGTGGTGCTCGCCTTCCTTTGCGGCTCGCTGGCGCTGATCCCGATCTTCGGTACGATCATCAGCCTGATCCCCTGCGTCTTGATCGGCTTCTCCTACAGCGCGATGACCGCCGTCTGGGTCTTCCTCTGGATCATGGGCGTCCACTTCGTCGACGCGAACATCATGAGTCCGAAGGTGATCGGCTCGTCGGTGAAGATCAACCCGGTGATCATCATCTTCGTGCTGATCGCCGGAGAGCACGCCTTCGGCGCCGTCGGCGCGCTGCTCGCCGTGCCGACCACCGCGATTATCCAGGCGATTCTCGGCTTCGTCTGGGCTCGCATTCGCCCGGCCAATGTCGTCGATGCGTGAGCCCGGAGCCCACCACGCCGGTCAGACGACCAGCAGCGCCCGCCACCGCGCGCTTGGTCGCGCCGTCGGGCGGAGTCGGATGCCCGGCGCCGTCATCGGCCCCGCTCGCTGGGCCCTCGTGTTGTCCATCGCCGCGCTGCTGGGCGGAACACCTCGTTTGGGATGGGCCATCGAGCCGATGCGGCAGATGCGCGGCTTTCCCAAGCGCCTATTGGCGACAGAGCTCCTGCAGATCGAGCTGCGCTACGATCGCGGGCGGATCGCCAAGCTCGGCTTGACGCGAAGGCGGCTGCGCAATCCCCGCCGTTTCCGTCGCTTCGTCGGCCGGTATCGCGCCGACCTCTACGCCGGGAACGAGCGCATCGAGGTGGCGCCGTTCAACTTCCCAATGCTCGGCAAGACCCAGGCGCAGAACGAGCAAGAGCGCGAGTTCCAGCGCAGGCTGCGCGCCAATCTGGTGACCCGCACCGAGGTGCGCCTGCCGTCGCGAAAAGGGGCGACCCACGTGTTGATCATCGGCCCCACGGGCAAGCTGCTGCTCCGCCTCGATCTAGAGACCACGCCGCCGACAAAGGCCCACCGGCCTGCCCCGACGAAGGCGCCCGAGCCAACGCCAGTGAAGGCGCCCAAGCCAACGCCAGTGAAGGCGCCCAAGCCCGCGCCAGTGAAGGCGCCCAAGCCCGCACCAGTGAAGGCGCCCAAGCCCGCGCCGACGCATACGAAGGGAAAAGAGGCGGGGTGAGCACGCTAGGCGTAGAAGAGCGGAGAGCGCTGCTCGACGAACTCGGCGATCGCCTCTTTCGTCTCGTTGGCAAGCTCGGTGAACTGGATCCCCATC
>JAGQJP010000229.1 GCA_020430585.1 Myxococcales bacterium
CGCAACCATCACGCGATGCACTTTACCTATCGCGTCGTCGGATTCCGCTGCGCCGCCGACTATCAGCCGCCAAAATGATTGGGGATCTCCGTCCGCGCTTGACAGCACGCCGCGCATGATCTACACCGATCGGCAAGTTCGTCACAGAATCGAGACCACCGACGACCGACCTCGAAGGCGTTTTCACCGACCACCCAACCATCCGTAGGGGGCAATGCGTGTTTCGTCAGCTGAAGATCTTCTCGGGCTCGAGCCATCCCGAATTGGGCCAAGCGATTTGCGACCACCTCGAGATTCGGCTCGGCCGCTCGGAGCTGATCGAGTTCTCGAATGAGAACTTGGTCTTCCACATCGAGGAGAACGTGCGGGAGTGCGACGTCTTCGTGATCCAAACGGCGACCTCTCCCGTGAACAAGGGGATCATGGAGCTGTTGATCATGATCGACGCCTTCAAGCACGCCTCCGCGGCTCGTATCACGGCGGTGATTCCCTACTTTCCCTATGCCCGCTCGGACAAGAAAGACAAGCCGCGGATCTCGATCACCGCTCGCCTGATGGCGGACCTGCTCGAGGTCGCTGGCGCCGATCGCGTCTTGACGATGGACCTGCACAGCCCGCAGATTCAGGGGTTCTTCCACATCCCCGTGGACCAATTGATCGCGGCGCCGTTGATCTGTGACCACATCAAAGAGCACGACGCCCTCGAGAACTACGTGCTGATCGCCGCCGACGCCGGCGAGGCGAAGGGCCTGGGACGTTTCGCCAACCGCCTGAACCTGCCGATGGCGATCATCGACAAGCGGCGCTACGCCGACGACGAGAAGGCCGTGCCGACGAACCTGATCGGCGATGTGAAAGGCAAGCACGCGTTGATCATCGACGACGAGATCGCCACGGGTGGCACACTGGTCGAGGCGGCGCGCTTCGTCGAGAAACACGGCGCCCTCTCCGTGATGGCGGCGGCGACGCACCCGGTCCTCTCCGGGCCGGCGGTCGAGCGAATCAACAATTCGAATCTGAAGCAAATTTTCGTCACCGATACGATCCCCACACGCGACAAGCAGGTTCCCAAGATGAAGGTGTTGACCGTCGCGCCGATGTTCGCCGAGGCGATCAAGCGGATCCACAACGGGGATTCGATCAGCCAGCTGTTCCGCTGATCCCGATGCTCTATTTCGACCATGCGGCGACGACCCCCGTCGCGCCGACCGTGCTCGACGCGATGTGGCCCTACTTCGCTGAGCGTTTCGGCAACCCCTCGTCGCTGCACCACCTCGGCGTCGACGCGAGCGCGGCGGTGCAGCGGGTTCGACGAATCCTCGCCGAGCACACAGCGAGTCGGCCTGATGATTGGATCTTCACCTCGGGAGGGACGGAAGCCAACGCCCTCGCCCTGCGCGGAACACTGGGTGGACGGCGGCGTCGGCTGGTGCTGAGCGCCATCGAGCACCCCTCGGTCGCCGAACAGGGACGCTACCTCGCCGGGCGCGGAATCGAGCTCGAGGTCCTGCAGGTCGACGGCGACGGCCGCATCGACCTCGAGGCGGTCGAGCGTCTCGAAAGCGCTCCGGATCTGATCTCCGTGATGCTCGCCAACAACGTCAGCGGGACGATTCAGCCGATCGACGAGCTCGTCGCCCTCGTCCGCGAGCGCTGGCCGCGGTGCCTCATCCACTGCGACGCCGTCCAAGCGCTGGCGAAGATTCCGCTCTCCATCGACGCACTCGGCGTCGATCTGTTGAGTCTGAGCGCCCACAAGATCTGCGGCCCCAAGGGCGTCGGTGCGCTCTATCGTCGGCCCGGGCTGCAGCTGAACCCCCTGGCGATCGGCGGAGGACAGCAGGGAAACCAGCGCAGCGGCACTGAGAACGTCCCGGGTATCGTCGGCTTCGGCGCCGCTCTCGAGCTCGAGTGGCCCGTCGAGGCGACGCGGCGCCGTCGCGATCGGCTCTGGGAAGGGCTCGCCTCGGCGATCGACGGCATTCGGCGCATCGGCGCTCCCCAGCACACTCTGCCCGGCCATCTGCTGGTCGACTTCGGCCCTCTGCCCGCGCAAACGCTCTTGCACCATCTCGAAGAAGCGGGCATTCTCGCGTCTTCTGGATCGGCGTGCTCGTCGAACAAGAATCAGCGGGATCCGGTGCTCGGTGCCCTGGGCATCGCCACCAACCACGCCGTGATCCGCTTCTCCCTCGGCGGGGAGAACGACGACGCCTCGATCGGGGCAGCGATCGAACTGATCCCTCCACAAGTCGAGAGGATCCGCGCACTGGGGCTGTGATGAACGCATCCGACAATCTGATCGTCCTCGCCGTCGGCGAGATCTTCCTCAAGAGGGGAAACCGACGACGATTCTTCGCCCAGCTACGCAAGAACGCCGCGCGTGCGGTGCGCGATCTCGAGCTCGACGTCTCGGAGATCCACGGCCGACTCGTCGTGCACCACCGCGAGGCGAGGCTCGACGACCCCGCGGCCGAAAATCCTCCGATCCCGATCGAGGCGGCGCTGCGGCGCCTGCAGTGGGTCTTCGGCGTTCATTCCGCGATGCCGGGCTGTCAGGTACCGAGCGATCTGCGGGCGATCGAGGAGATCGCAGCCGAATACCTCGCCCGGCGGATCGGATCGAAGCCGCTGCGCTTTCGCGTCGACACCCGACGGCCGAACAAGAGCTTCCCGATGCGGTCCGTCGACGTCAACCGCGAGGTCGGCATCGCGATGTTCGATCGCTTCCCGAATCTCGTGCTCGACCTTCACGAGCCCGAGCTGACCCTGCACATCGAGCTCGGCCAGGCGCTGAGCTTCATCTACCGTCGGCGCCATCCGATGGGCGGCGGGCTACCCGTCGGCAGCTCGGGCAAGGTGCTGCTGCTCCTCTCGGGCGGTCTCGACAGCCCCGTCGCGGGCTATCTCGCACAGAAACGCGGCTGCCAGGTCGAGGCGCTCTATTTTCACTCGTTCCCCTACATCTCGGACCACGCCAAAGAGAAGGTCAAAGAGCTCGCGGCGCTGCTCGCCCGCGGTCAGGGCGCGATTCGCCTGAACGTGGCCCCGTTCACCGCGATTCAAGAGGCGATCCGCGACAAAGCGCCGAACCGACAATACGTCTTGCTCTATCGGCGCTTCATGCTGCGCATCGCCGAGGCTCTCGCCGAGCGAGTCGAAGCGCTCGCCCTCGTCACGGGAGAGGCGATCTCCCAGGTGGCGAGCCAGACCCTGCAGAACATGCGCTGCATCGAAGCGGTGACCCGCCTACCGATCATCCGGCCCCTGGTGACCTACGACAAGCTCGAGGTCGTCGATCTGAGCCGCCGCCTGGAGATGTTCGAGATCTCGACCCGGCCCCACGACGACTGCTGCTCCCTCTTCGTCGCGCGACATCCCGAAACCAAAGGACGCGTCGAATTCCTCGAGCAGATCGAGGAGGGCCTCGACGTCGAGGGGCTGGTCGCCGATGCCCTGGACCGGATCGAAGTCTTCGAATTCCGCTGAGCCACACGGTAAGCTGGCGGCGTGCCGGCGGCGTGCTTCTGCGTCAGCTGGCGGCGTGCTCGTCGATCAGCCGCTGCATCTGCGCGGCGCCCGTTTGATTGGAGAGAATTTGGTAGCTCACGATGAGGTCCTCCGCGTCGGTCAAGAGGACGAGCACGTCGATCGGGCGCAAGAGGTAGAAGTGTTCGCTCGTCTCGTCGGCGAGACTGCCCCAGTGGTAGAAGACCTCGCTCTTCAGCTCCGCGAGCACCTTTTCGCGCGGCGTACCGACCTCGGCGATCGCCGCGATCTTCGTATTGCGCGCCGCGGTCTTCGCCTTGGGCTTCGGCTTGCGCGGATCGGCGTAGGCCAGCGGCCCCTCGGTCACCCCACCGATCGCGAGCAGCTGTCCGCGGGGCTCGGCGAGCCGTAGCCGTACGACGGCGCTACGCAGCGTCACGTCGGCAAAGTATCCCTCTGCGTCCCGCCCCTCTTCGAGGATCACCATCTCGGGAAAGACCCGGTCCGACAGCGTCTGCTCGAGGTAGGCGCCGAATTCGATCTCGCCTTCGAGGCGCTGCAGCACGTCGGCGGGGATCGCGCAGAAGGTCGAATCGTAGGTCAGTGTTGCC
>JAGQJP010000018.1 GCA_020430585.1 Myxococcales bacterium
AGATCGAGCTCATCGCTATGGCTTCAACAGTGACTTTCCGCGGTTCACGATGCGCGGAGTGATGAAAATCAGCATCTCCGTGCGTTTGTCGGACTCGGACTTGGAGCGGAAGAACCAGCCGAGCACCGGGATGTCCGCGAAGAACGGAACCTTCTTGGACTGCCGCGAAATGTTGCGCGTGTAGATCCCGCCGATCACCGAGGTCTCGCCATCTTTGACCAGAAGCTCGGTCTCCGCCTGTTTGGTCAGAATCGTCGGGTCCCCCCGGGCGCCGACGTTCCCGAAGTCGGGTTCGTTCTTCGAGACCTGAATCTTCAGGTGGATGTTGCCGTCTTGGGTCACGTGCGGCGTCACCTGGAGCTGCAGCACCGCCTGGTGGAACACGGTGCTCACCCCCGCCGCGCTGACGACGCTGATCGGGATCGAGACCCCCTGGGAGATCTTCGCCGCCACCTGATCCAGCGTCGTGATTCGCGGCGAGCTGATGATCTTCAAGAAGCCCTTGTCTTCGAGAGCGGTCAGTCGCAACGCGAGGTTCGCCGCGCCCCCCAAGCTACCGAAGGTCAGACCGAGACCGCCACCGGATCCGGCCCCGATCGGAGCGGGCATGTTGACCACGAAGTTCGGCGTGTTGACGAACAGACCGTTGGTCGCGTTCTGCTGGTCGTCGGCGGCACCCGCGATCCCCAATGTCGAGGGGAAACGCAGACCCGTCGGGTTGCCCGTGGTCTGGCTGAAGAGCAAGTTGCCACCCCACTGGATCCCGATGTTGCGATTGAAGTCGATGTTCGCCTCGACGATTCGCGTTTCGACCAACACCTGCGGCGTCTGCAGGTCGAGCTTTCGTATCAGCTGAATCATCGCCGAGATGTGATCGTCGAGATCCGAGATGATCAACGTGTTGGTACGCTTGTCGACCTCGACTGTACCGCGCTTCGATTTGATCGATTTGATCCGCTGCTGCAGCTCCTCGGCCTTCGCATAGTTCACGGGAACGATCCGCACTTTGAGCGGCTCGATCTCGCGCTGCTTGGTAATCGTCTTGACCTTGAGCTCGCGCTCCTTGGCGATCTTATCCAGCGGGCGCACCGTGATGATGTTCCCTTCCCGCGTGTACCCGAGGGATTTGGACTCGAGAATCTTCTCGAACGCCAGCTCCCAGGGCACGTCTTCGAGGTGGAAGGTGACGCTGCCGCGGACGTCGGAGCCCGCGATGATGTTGACCCGCCCCTCTTTGGCGAGGAAGGTCAGCACGTGCTGGATGTCGGCGTCCTTGACCGTCAGGTTGACCTTCTTGCCCGAGTAGCGACGCTTCTTCGGGTCGATCGTGATCGTCGAGATATCCGAGAGCTTGACCGCCCCGACGCGGGTCGGAATCCGAACCTCGTCTTTGGTATCCGGACCCGGTCCGATCGTGAAGGGGCTCTTGTCGTCGTCGTTTTTGGCGACGACGGTTTTCTTGTGCTCGAAAATCCACTGAATCCCATCGTTGGTGACCTTGACGCGGCTCAACACGCTCCCGCGTCGCATCGCCGCAACGATCTTCACGTTCTTCTTCTGTTTGCGGTCCTGGAACGAGCTCAAGAGCTTCACGGGGCTCGGCCGTCGGCTCGTGTCGAGCGCCCGCTCGAGGAGACGAGGAATCTTCGCGCCGCTGAGCAACAGCACCTGCAGGCCGCCCTTGCGCACGAGCTTGTAGTGCAGCTGGTGCGGGCTCTTGATCGTGACGATCGTCCGCTCCTTGCTGTCGGCGTACTTGATATCGCGGATCTTCGCCAGGCCATCTCGCGCCTCGGGCTTCGGTTTGATCGGCTGCGGCGTGTCGAGCAGCGTCCGATCGAGCTTGACCACGGTCGGCTTGTCGTCTCGGGTCTTCACCTCGCCCGTCGGCATCTCGAAGGTCGGCTCTTTCTTGTCACGCGCCGTCTTCAGCTTGGCGAGCAAGCCCTTGATCTCGTCTTTCTTCGTGTTCAGACGCGCCTCGAGCTCTTTGAGCCGCTGCAGCTGCTGCGTCACGCTGGTGTTGGTGTTCGCCACGTTCTTCAGTTTCTCGATCTCGGCAGTGCGCTTCTTCTTCAGCGCTTCGAGCTCATCGGCGAGCTTCTGCTTGCGCAGCGCCAGCTCTTTGAGCTCGCTGTGCTGCGTGCGGAGCTCGCTCTCCTTCACCTTGGTCAGCTTCGCCAGGGCGTCGAGTCGCTCGATTCGCTTTTGTGTCTCGCTATCGAGTCCCTCGAGCTTGGCGATCTTCTGCCGCTCGGTGCGATCGAGGCCCTTGAGCTTCGCCACCCGCGCCGCGTAGAGATGCGCCAGCTGGTCGAGGCGCGAGCGTTGCATCTTCATCGAGAGCGTCAACTCCTCGAGCTTCTTCGTCTCGACGGCGAGCTTGACCCGCGCCATCCCCTCTTGCAGCTTCAGCTCTTTGAGCTTGCGCTCCTGGGCCCGAGCGAGGCGACGCTTGCCGCGCTTCTTCAGCCGCGCGAGCTTCTTCGCCTGCTCACCGAGCTGCGTCGTGATCGCCCGCAGCGCTTGGCGCTTCGCCACCAGCTGTTGCGACAGCCGCATCGCCGTCTTCGACTGATCGGATACCCGCTGGCGCAGGTCGGCGAGGCGCCGTTCGACCTTCTTGCTCTTCTGGGAGACGATCTCGACCTTGCGCGTCAGCTTCCGCAATTCGGCCAACTTCGCTTCGTACTTGGTGATCCGCTGGTCTTCGCTCTTGCGCTGCAAGACGATCGAGCGGTAGCGCTCGCTCTCTTTGCCCATCAGCGCTTTGAGATTGGCGATCGACGCGGCGATCTTCGCCCGCTCGGTCGTCAACGCGGCGAGCGAGAGCTTGAGCTTCGCCTCCTTCTTGATCTCGTTGGGGTCGACGTGCTGTCGCTTCTGGGCGATCTGGCGCTTCAGCTTCTCGAACTCCGCCTCCCGTACCTTCGCGCGGCGGGCGAGCCGCTCACGCTCTTTCTTCAGCTGGGCGACCTTCGACCGCTCGGCTTGCAGGGTCGTGCGCAACGCCTCGAGCTTCTCTTTGGTCTGTTGCCGCTCGCGCTTGCGCTGCGCCAGCGTGTCGTCGGCCGCTTTCTTGGTCGCCGTCACGGTTTGCAGACGCGTCAACGAGCTCTGGTGCTCAGCCTCGATCTTCTGCAACTGGCGGTTGGCGATCTGCGCCTGCTTCAAGACGCTCG